>JALYIN010000500.1 GCA_030775765.1 Verrucomicrobiota bacterium | reverse complement strand
GATTTCGAGGCAGCCCTTCAGGTCCTTACCCTTCCAATCCTGGAAACGATCGCCGCGGTAACCGGCCTCGCTCAGTTTGTACTGCTGGACCATCGTGCCCATGGCCCCGTCGAGCACGACGATGCGGTCGCGCATCAATGCTTCGAGAGGATGGAGATCTTGGGCCGGCATGGTGAACGAGAACTAAACCGCAGTTCCCGTGCACGGCAAGGAACAAATTGACGCATCATGATGCGTAGATGTGTTGTTATTCGTGCTCTGCTCGGTTGCTTCTTCTGTAGCCGCGTCCCTGTGGGACGCGTGAGAGCAGACATCGACGACAGGTCCCACCCGTGAGCCGCAGTGGAGCGCAGACCCCCGCGGGCTTCGACGATATAACGCATCGGGCTTTGGACAACATAGTGTTACCAAAAGCGTTGTCATCCCGAGGCTGGCGCAGCGCGCCGAGGGCAGTCGTACGAAAACGGACCAAGCAACCGCTTTCGCGATGCTCGCACTGCAGACTCCCGAATGTCGGTCGGTCTAGCTTGGGTGATTGCAGGCCGCTTGAGAGGTCCCTCAGCGCGCTACGCCAGCCTCGGGATGACCCCGCGCTTTTTGATCTTCGAGCTTTCAGGTCATGCGCGGGCATCGCTAGATTCGCCCAAATGGAAACGCTGCGGCTTTTCAAAGCGCTGACCCGCGATCAACGAAACACCTTCGTGGCCTGTTTCCTCGGCTGGGCCCTGGACGCGCTCGATTTTTTCCTGCTCACCTTCGTCTTCTCTGCGGTCGCGCAAGAATTCGGCAAGACCGTCCCCGAAGTCGCTTTCGCCAGCATGCTGACGCTGATGTTCCGGCCGCTCGGCGCACTGATCTTTGGTTTCCTGGGCGATCGGTTCGGCCGCCGGATTCCGTTGATGGTGGACATCATCTTTTATTCGGTGATCGAGTTGCTCACGGCGTTCTCGCCGAATTTCACGGTTTTCCTGATCTTGCGCGCCCTTTTCGGCATCGGCATGGGCGGCGAATGGGGACTGGGCGCTTCGCTCCTGATGGAAACGTTGCCGGCAAAATCGCGCGGTCTGTTTTCAGGAATTCTCCAGCAAGGTTATGCGTTCGGGTTCCTGCTCGGCGCAATCGTTTACTGGCTAGTCTTTCCAACTTTCGGTTGGCGCGGGTTGTTCGTGGCGGGAGCGGCGCCGGCGTTGCTCGTTATTTTCATCCGGATGCGAGTGCCGGAATCACCTTCGTGGCAGCGGCACAAAGTCCGGCTGGCGAAAACACCTTTTGCGGTCGTCGTTCGCCAGCACTGGCGCCTTTTTCTTTACGCGATTCTCCTGATGACGGCCTTCAACTGCATGTCGCACGGGACGCAGGACCTTTACCCGACGTTCCTGCAAAAGCAGTGCGGCCTCGATGTCGCGCAGGTCCGGAACGTGAGCATCATCTACAGCCTCGGGGCGATCTGCGGCGGCACCTTGTTCGGTGCGCTCTCCCAACACTGGGGCCGTCGGCGCTCCATCATCGCCGCAGCGCTGGCCGGAATGCTCCTCATTCCGGCATGGATTTTTTCGCCGTCGCTCGGAATGCTGGTGGCTGGCGGGTTCTGCATGCAGTTCATGGTACAGGGGGCCTGGGGAGTGGTGCCGGTGCATCTCAACGAACTGTCGCCCGCGGAAATGCGCGGGACGTTCCCGGGATTCGTCTACCAGCTTGGGAACCTGTTTGCGGCGCCGATCGCGGTCGTCGAGGCGAAGCTGGCGGAAAGCTTTCCGACGGCGGCGGGCGGGGCGGGTTACGCGAAGTCGCTGGCGATCGTGACCCTGATTGTTTTTCTTGCCCTCATCACCCTGGCGGCGGTTGGGAAAGAAAAACGCGGGATCGAGTTTTAGAATTAGTTCCCGTGCTCGGAGGAAGTCGCGGCCGCGTCGGACGTGGTCGCGGGCGGGCGATACGTTCCCTTGCCGTAACGCTCATCCACGATCGCTTCGGCAATTTTGTCCGCGAGATCGTCGCGGCGACTGGCGCTCCGGGCGGCGGCGCCTTCCTTGCGATTACTCAGGAACCCGCATTCGACGAGAACGGCCGGATACTCTGCCTTTCGCAGGACACGAAAGTTCGCCGTCTTCACGCCGCGATTCACGGCGCCGGGCAAGGTGAGCAAATGCTGTTGAATGCGATACGCGAGAGTCCGCGCTACGGGCGAACGGTAATACGTTTCAAAACCGCGAATGCCGCGCCGGCCGGAATCGTTGAAATGGATGGCAACAAAGATCGCATTTTTCTGCCTGTTCGAGATCGCGGCGCGTTCGTCCAGCGGAATGAAGACGTCGTTCGAACGCGTCATGACGACGCGGAACTGCGATTCGCGGAGTTTGGCGGCGAGCCGGGTCGCCACGTCGAGTGTCGCACTTTTCTCGGCACCTCCGAAACGCCGATAAGCGCCGTTATCCTTCCCTCCGTGCCCGGCATCCACGACGACCGTGGTGAAGGTGTGAGTGGTATCCTTGACG
>JALYIN010000499.1 GCA_030775765.1 Verrucomicrobiota bacterium | reverse complement strand
GATCCAGCCGCGAGGCCGACCAAGCGGGAGCGAAACCGGAAATCAAACCGGTGAGGATGGAGACAATCATCCCTATCAGCACGAAGCCGAGGGAAAATTGAATCGGGAATGAGGGAAACGCTTTCGCGATGCTGGAGCACATCAGGAACGCGAGAATTAACCCGATCAACCCGCCAAGAATACAGAGCGATGTCGACTCGATCAGAAACTGGAGCAGGATCGTGCGCCGGCGCGCGCCCAGCGCTTTGCGCGTGCCGATTTCCTTCGTCCGCTCCTTCACGCTTACAAAGGTGATGTTCATGATCCCGATGGCACCGACAAAGAGCGACAGCCCGGTGATGAATAGCCCTGCGACCGCGATCGAATTCTTCACCGGATCGAGCACGCTCTTGAACGCCTGTTGCTCGTTGATACTGAAGTCATCCCTCTTTTCTGGCGGCAACGCCCGCACCCGCCGCATCAAACCGGTCAGTTCATCCTTCGCGTCCGCCAGCTTCAGCTTGTCGTACATCTTCACGCGGACGTCCGATTCACTCTTGGCGCTGAAAAATTTCTTAAAAGTCGGCAGCGGGACGATCACGATGGAGTCCAGACTGAAGAGGCCGAGAAACGAACCCTGGCGCGCCCCGACGCCGAGGACCCGGAATTGTTGTCCGCTGATTTGCACTTCTTTTCCGATCGGGCTTTCCGAGGGGAACAGGGCATCCGCGACATCGTAGCCGAGCAGACAGACGTTGGCCGCAGTCCTGGTTTCGATTTCGTTGAAGAAACGGCCCTCGTTGAAATCGACTACCGAGATGAGTGGGTAATCGGCCGTCGTTCCTTGAATGAAAATGCCCGTGACCTGGTTATCCCCGCGTTTAACGTTCCGCAGAATGTTGGAGGTCGGCACCGCGAGCAGGAGATTCGAATTCGGCGTCGCGGCGATCATTCGGTTCAAAGGCTCGGCATATTCCGTTTTTATCTCGCGCCGATCGCGATATTCCCACCAATTATTCACCCGCGCCCATGGTTGCTGGCTGACGTAGAGGACATCATCGCCGAAAATCGCCATGCTCTTATCGAAGCCTGTCTGGATGCCGGCGATGGCGGTGCCCATTAACGTCACGGCCACGATGCCGATGATCACACCGAGCGCGGTCAACATCGAGCGCGTCTTGTTGGACTGCATTTGGGCGAACGCGATCTTCCAGCTTTCCGTCAGCTCGTAGAGGAATCGCTTCATGGATGAAGATTAGGTAAAGGCCAGCGTCGCGATCTCCGGTTGATCCGCGCTGGCGTCGCTTTCGACCAATCCGTCTCGCAGAAACACCGTGCGCCGGGCGTGCCGCGCGATGTCCGCTTCGTGCGTCACGAGAATGATCGTGTTACCGCGCTGATACAGATTCTCCAGGAGGGACATGATCTCTTCGCCGGTTTTAGAATCGAGGTTTCCCGTCGGCTCGTCCGCCAGGATGATGGAAGGGTCGTTGACCAAGGCGCGCGCGATCGCCACTCGCTGGCGCTGGCCGCCCGACAACTCGTTAGGCTTATGGAGCAAACGGTCGCCCAAGCCGACGTCGCGCAAACTTTGCGCTGCCCTCTCTTCGCGCGTATCTGAATCGATCCCCGCGTAAATCAGCGGCAGCTCCACGTTCCGCAGACTAGTGGAGCGAGGGAGGAGATTGAAGGTCTGGAAAACAAATCCGATCTCTCGGTTCCGGATTGCTGCCAGCTCGTCATCATCCATCGCGGAAACATCCTTCCCGTTGAATTCGTAGCGGCCCGAGCTCGGCGTATCGAGGCAGCCGAGCATGTTCATGAGGGTCGATTTTCCACTCCCACTAGGCCCCATGATGGCGAGGTATTCGTTGCGATGGATCTGGAGGGAGACGCCACGCAACGCGTGCACGGTCTCTTCGCCCATCACGTAATGCTTCGTGATGTTCTCGATATCGATGACGATTGGACCGCGCGGTCGAATCGTATCCGTGGTGAGCATATTCCCTGGCCGCCGGCTTGGCGCGGCTACTTCGTTGTGGTCGTTTGCTTTTCGAGGGCGACTTTCGCTCCGTCCTTTAACTTGCGGCTGATCGCGCTGTAACTGCCGGAGATGACTTCGTCCCCAGGCTGCACGCCGCTCTTGATCTCCATGGAGGTGTCGTCGGCAATTCCAGTCGTGACCTTAACCCAGTGCGCTTTCCCGTCTTTGCCCATCGTGAAGACTCCTTTACTAATTTTCTCGCGCTCTTCTTTCTCGGTCTTCTTCTCGAGTTTCTGGTTTTTAAATTCGGCTGCGTTGTCTCCCTGGTCGCTCGCCTCCCGTTTTTGTTTGCGCTTTTCGATCTCCTCCGGGCTGAGGTTGCTGTCGCTGGTCCGAATCGTGACGCTTTGCATCGGGACGGCAACCACGTCCTTGACCATGTTGGTCTGAATCTCGGCGGTGCAGCTCAGGCCAGGACGCAATTTAACGTCGTTATCGTCGATGCGCGTCTTCACTTCAAAGTTGGTCACTTCCTCCTGCGTCCCAGTGCCGGTTGTCTTACCGGTGTTCGCTATTTGCACGACGGTGCCATGAAACTTGCGCTCGCCGTAGGCGTCAATCGTGACCAGGGCCTTGTCGCCCAGTTTCACGTTGACGACGTCGTTCTCGTTCACGTCCACCCGTGCTTCCATGACGTTGAGATCGGCCACCCGCATAACTTCCGTGCCAGCGAATTGGTTCGTCGCGACCACGCGCTCGCCCTGCTTGCTATTCAGGACGGTTACCGTTCCATCAATCGGCGAATAGATCGTCGTCTTGGAAAGTTGATCGCGCGCCTGGCTGGAGCCGGCTTCCGCGCGCTCGATTTCATGAAGCGTGCTTTCGTATGTCGAACTCGCCACATCGCGCGCGGCCTGGGCGGCGTTATATTCCGATTCCGAGATCATCTTCTTGGTGAAGAGATCCTGGGATCGCTTCAAATCCTGTTCCGTCTTGGCCAGGGTCGCCTTCGCCTGCAGATTCATCGCTTTCGCCCCGCTGATGGCGGCCTGCTGTTGTTCCACCAGCGCTTTGTAGG
>JALYIN010000498.1 GCA_030775765.1 Verrucomicrobiota bacterium | reverse complement strand
GCCCAACGCCGAACGTCCAATCTCGAATGGAAACTATTCGACGATTTCGAGCGTCGCGCGCTGCCCGTGGCGCGCGGCGGAACTGGCCAGCAATGCGCGGATTGCCTGGATGGTTTGGCCATTGCGCCCGATGATCCGGCCGACGTCGGTTTGGCGAAGTTGCACCCGGAATATTGTCGTTTTTCCCGATGGGATTTCGGAAAGCATCATCTCGTCGGGAAACTCGACGAGCTGGCGAATGACGAATTCGAGGAATTGTTTCACGGAACCGAAGCTATCCGAAACTTTCGATCTTGTCACGCCGGTGGATCGAGCGCTCCGCCTACTCTTTTCCGTTGGTCGCTAAGAAATTTTCCGTGTCCTCGCCCACTGGTCCGACTTCCTTGCCATCGGGACGGAGAAGCCAAAACCAATCGTAGGAACCGCCGCCGACGAAATACTTGTGTTGCTGGACGAGGAGACAATCTTTGTATTCTCCGGACGTGACGATCTTCAGGTCGCTGCCCGGAAAAAGGTACCGTTCCTTTCGGTTCGCGGTGTCGACTACGTGGACGGCCCCGGAGGTCGCCCAGGCCGACGTAACAAAATAAAGAAGCTTCCCATTCGTGGAGAACTGCAGGTTCTCAAACCCGGCGATTACGGTCTCCGGCTTTTCTGCGGCTCGACATTTGACGAGCAGACTCGGCTCCTTTCCGTCGGTTCGGACCTGCCAGAGCTCCGTGGGATCCACCTCGTCGGAGCCGGTGGCGATTTTTTTGCCGTCTACTTTGCGCACGAAGGCAACCCATTTGCCATCGGGAGCCAGGACGGGGCCGGAATCTCGGCCGCCTGAGGTGAGCGCTGTCGTTTGCCCGGCTCTATCAATGAACTGGATGTTGCCGTCTTTGACCGAAATGCTTTGCGAAAACGCGGAAGTTACAGCGCTAAAGCAGAGGATCAGGAGAAATCGCATCATGCCCATAGCGACGCATTGCGTTTGAGAACTTGAAAGTAATTTCTCAACAAGGAGCGGCGTTTTGAAACCGCCGTCTCAAGAAGCGCGATTTCAAACCGCCTCTTTGATTATTCCGCCGCGGGAGCGGCGGCTTGCGCTTCCGTCGCGGGAGCAGCAGCCGGTTCCGCGGCTGGAGCGGGCGCCGCCGCGGTCTCTTCCGCCGGCGTTGCCGCAGTCTGCTTCCGGTTCTTTTTGATCAAGCTGCGAACCGTATCCGAAGGCTGCGCGCCCTTCGACATCCAATGCTCGATCCGGTCCAGCTTCAATGTGCTGTTATGATCGGGCTTCTTCGGGTCGTAGGTCCCGATGATCTCGATGAATTTGCCGTCGCGCGGGCTGCGGCTATCCGCCACCACCACCTTGTAGTACGGGCGATTCTTCGCGCCTTCTCTGCGTAATCTAATTGAAACTGCCATATCGTTAATTTTTCATCCGCGCCATTTGCGCCATCATTCTTTTCATTTTCCCGGCGTTCTTCATCATCTTTCGCATCTGATTAAAACGCTGGAGCAGATCGTTCACTTCGGTGACCGTGCTGCCGCTGCCGCGGGCGATTCGTTGGCGACGCCGGGCATTCAGAATGTCGGGCCGCGATCTCTCCTCGTGCGTCATGGAAAGCACAATGGCTTCCGTCCGCTTGAGCTGCTTCTCGTCCACGGAGAGGCCCTGCACGTTACTCATCCCGGGGATCATGCCAAGAATATTCTCCAGCGGCCCCATCTTCTTCATCATTTTGAATTGGGCGAGGAAATCGTTGAAGTCGAAGGACGCGGTCCGCATCTTCCGCTCCATCCGGGCGGCTTCCTCCTCGTCCACCGCTTCGGCCGCCTTCTCGACCAGGCCGATAATGTCGCCCATCCCCAGGATCCGTCCGGCGAGGCGATCGGGCACAAACGCCTCGAATTGATCCAGCTTCTCGCCCACCCCCGCGAATTTGATTGGCCGCTGCGTCACCTCGCGCATCGAAAGGGCGGCGCCACCGCGCGCGTCGCCGTCGAGCTTCGTTAGCACGATTCCGGTTATGCCGAGCGCTTCGTGAAAATGGGTGGCAACGCTCACGGCCTGCTGGCCGGTCGCGGCATCCGCCACCAGCAGGACCTCCTGCGGCTTCAGGAATTCCTTCAGCTCCTTGATCTCCTGGATAAGGGCCGCGTCGATTTCCTGGCGGCCGGCAGTATCGAAAATCTGGACGTTGCCGCCCTGCTCCGCGGCCCAATCGAGACTCGCGGCGGCTGAGCGACGCACGTTTTTTTCCTGCGAGTCGGGAGTGTAAACCGGGACTTCGACCTGCCGGCCGAGTGTCGCCAGCTGCTCGATCGCGGCCGGCCGTTGCAAATCGCAGGCGATGAGGAGCGGCGCGCGTCCCTGCTTCTTGAGATATCGAGCCAGCTTGGCCGACGAGGTTGTCTTACCCGCGCCGTTCAGACCCACCATGAGAATTCGCGCCGGCTTTTCCAAATTCAACGGCGACGCGTCGCCGCCCAGCAGCGCCGTCAATTCATCATGAAAAATCTTAACGATCTGCTGGCCGGGCGTGACGCTGCGCAGGACTTCTTCGCCGAGGGCCTTCTCTTTTACTCGGCCAATGAAATTCTTCGCCACCTGGAAATCGACGTCCGCTTCGAGCAACGCCAGGCGTACCTGCCGGAGCGCGTCATTGATGTTGGTCTCGCTGATCGTCCCATGACCGCGAAGATCCTTGAAGATGTCCTGAAGCTTGTCGCCGAGCTGCGAAAACATAAGCGTGCTAGTGAACGTGGAAACGGCTGTTCTGGACAGCGCACG
>JALYIN010000497.1 GCA_030775765.1 Verrucomicrobiota bacterium | reverse complement strand
CGCTTCGGGCGAGCGATCCCGAAAAATACATCGGACGCGCCATGCGTTCGATGGCGACGCACGTGGAAGCGATGCTCGCCCTTCAGAAGAAAGGCGCGATCACCTTCGACTACGGGAACAACATTCGGACCCAGGCAAAAAAAGCCGGCGTGGAGAACGCCTTCGAAATTCCGGGGTTCGTTCCCGAATACATCCGGCCGCTTTTCTGCGAAGGGAAAGGACCGTTTCGCTGGGTCGCGCTCAGCGGCGATCCGCAAGACATTGCGCGGAGCGACCAACTGGCGCTCGAGATGTTTCCGGAAAACCAGACGCTCGCGCGATGGTTGAAGCTGGCCAAGGAGCGTATCCATTTCCAGGGATTGCCCGCCCGAATTTGCTGGCTTGGGTTCGGCGAGCGCGCCGAGTTTGGCGGGGCGATCAACGATCTGGTGAAGCGCGGTGAAATCAAAGCGCCCATCGTGATCGGGCGAGATCATCTCGATACCGGCTCGGTCGCGTCACCTTTCCGCGAAACCGAAGGAATGATCGACGGCAGCGATGCGATCGCCGATTGGGCCCTGCTCAATGCGCTGGTAAATACAGCCGCCGGCGCTTCCTGGATCTCGATCCATAACGGCGGCGGCGTCGGCATCGGTTACTCGCAACACGCCGGAATGGTCGTCGTTGCCGATGGCACCGATATGGCACGCCGCCGACTTGAGCGCGTCCTCACGAGCGATCCCGGAATGGGCGTCTTGCGCCACGCCGATGCCGGTTATTCCCGCGCGATCGATTTCGCGGAAACGCAGGACATCAAAATCCCGATGGAGCCTCGGGCTAGGGATTAAGCGGTATGCAAAAGGTCATCGAGTGCGTGCCGAATTTTTCCGAGGGCCGGGACCTCGACATAATTCGGCAGATCACGGCCGCGATCGAATCGGTCGACGGCGTGTCGTTGCTGAATGTTGATCCGGGCGCGAGCACGAATCGCACAGTGGTGACCTTCGCGGGGACTCCCGACGCGGCGGTGGAAGCTGCCTTTCGCGGGATCCAGAAGGCGGCTGAATTAATAGACATGCGCAAGCAAACGGGGGCGCATCCGCGCATGGGCGCGACCGACGTTTGCCCGTTCATCCCGGTGAGCAACGTGAGCTGGGACGAAGCGATCGAGTGCGCGAAGAAACTCGGCAAACGGGTGGGCGAGGAATTGAAGATTCCGGTTTATCTCTACGAAAAGGCGGCAAGCAGCCCGGCGCGCTCCAATCTCTCGATTATTCGCGCCGGCGAGTACGAAGGCTTTTTCGAAAAGATTAAGGAGCCGCAATGGACGCCGGATTTCGGACCGGCGGTTTTCAACGAAAAGTCCGGCGCCACCGTTATCGGCGCCCGCGAGTTCCTGGTGGCCTACAACGCGAACCTGAATACGAAGGCCGTTCGCCGCGCGAACTCGGTTGCCTTCGATGTGCGGGAAAATGGCCGCATTAAGACCGACGACGGCACGCCATCGGGAAAGCCGGTACTCGATGCGAAGGGCGAAGCGGTGCGCGAACCCGGATTGCTGAAGCACGTGAAAGCGATCGGTTGGTATGTCGAGGAATACGGCGTGGCCCAGGTGTCGATGAACCTGACGAACCTGGAGGAGACCCCGCTCCACGCTGCCTTCGAGGCTTGCGTCGAATCTGCTGGCAAGAGGGGATTGCGAGTGACTGGCTCGGAACTCGTCGGCATGCTCCCGAAGAAATGCCTGCTCGATGCGGGCCGATATTTTTTGCGGAAACAAAAATGGTCGGAAGGGGCTTCGGAGGAGGAGCTGATCGATATCGCGATTCGCTCGATGGGATTAAGCGAGTTGAAACCGTTCGATCCAAAAGAGAGAATCATCGAGCTCAAGATGGAATCGGACGCAAAGAAGTCGCTCGTGAAAATGGATCTGCGGCAGTTCTGTAACGAGACGCTGAGTGATTCGCCGGCGCCCGGCGGCGGATCGGTGGCAGCCTTGATGGGGGCGCTCGGGGTATCGTTAGGCGGGATGGTGGCGAACCTTTCGGCGGGCAAGCGCGGCTGGGACGATAAGCTCAGCTATTTCAGCGAGTGCGCAGTGAAAGCGCAGCAGCTGAAGGATCAATTGCTCTTTCTCGTCGATGAAGACACGGCCGCCTTCAACAAAGTCATGGCGGCATTTGGTTTGCCGAAAGATTCGGCCGAGGAGAAGGCAGCGCGTTCCGCCGCGATCCAATCAGCGAACAAGTATGCCGCCGAGATTCCGTTGCGGGTCATGGAAACGTCGTTCAAAGCCTACCAGCTCCTCGGCGAAATGGCGGAGAAGGGGAATCCGGCTTCGATCTCCGATGTCGGGGTCGGCGCGCTGGCCGTGCGTGCCTGCATTGAAGGGGCCGCGCTGAATGTGCGGATCAATCTGGCAGGATTGAAGGATGAAGGTCTGAGATCAACGCTTCGCGAAAAAATGCAGCATGCGTCCAGTGAGTCCGAGGCTGAGTTCAAGAGAGTTCACGCCATTGTGGAAAGCAAGCTAGGCTAACTCCTCGTGTGATGTTAGCCGCGGTCCTTCACGCAGCCCAACTGGTAACGCTCGCGGGGCCGAAGCGGCCGCGTGCCGGCAGTGAGATGCGCGAACTCGGCATCATCCCGGGTGGTGCCATGCTCATTCAGGATGGCCGGATCGCAAAAACCGGGTCGTCGGAGGAAATCGAAAAGGCGTTACCTGCAAATGCGGAAGTGATCGATGCACGGGGCAGGGTCGTGTTGCCCGGGTTTGTCGATGCGCACGCGCATCCGGTTTTTGCCGGCGATCGAGTGGACGAGTTTGAGATGCGAATGCAGGGCGCGACGTACGAAGAGATCGCCGAACGCGGAGGTGGGATTCGCTCGACGGTCCGGAAAACGCGGGCGGCATCCGAGGAAGAGCTGCTGGCGCAGGCGAGGAAACACGCCGGCTGGTTTTTGAAAGGAGGAACGACAACCGTCGAGGCGAAGTCCGGTTATGGACTGACGATGGACGACGAATTGAAGATGTTGCGGGTGATCCGCCGCTTAAACGGGGAAACGCCGATCGAATTCGTCCCGACGTTCCTCGGGGCGCACGCCATTCCGGATGAGTTTCGGAGCGCACCCGAACAGTATGTCGCGCTCGTGATCCATAAGATGCTGCCGCGCGTGGTCGAAGAGGAACTGGCGGAGAACTGCGACGTGTTCTGCGAGCGCGGTTACTTCGACATCACGGAATCGGAAAAGATTTTGCGCGCGGCCCAGGAACAGGGCCTCCGGTTGCGAATGCACGTCGACCAGCTCACGAATTCGGGAGGAGCGTTTCTGGCCGCGCGTCTGCGCGCGGCGACAGCCGATCATCTGGAGCAGGTCAACGCCGCTGAAATCTCCGCGCTCGCCGAAGCGGGCGTGCAACCGGTTCTACTGCCGGGATCCGTTTATTCGTTAGGCAAGACACGCTACCCGCCCGCGCGGGAAATGATCGAGGCTGGCCTGGCGGTTGTGCTCGCTACGGACTTCAACCCCGGCTCGTCCCCTACGCCGTCGATCCCGATGGTGATGTCGCTGGCGGCGACGCAGATGAAGATGACGCCCGCGGAATGCTTGACCGCGGCGACGGTCAATGCCGCTTGCAGCTTGAATCGTGGCGATAAGATCGGCTCGCTCGAGCCAGGGAAACTGGCGAATTTCGTGCTTTACGATTGCGCGGATTATCGCGAGATCGCGTACTACTTCGGCGTCTCGCAGACCCATTCCGTTTACGTTCGCGGCGAGGGAGTCCTGTAGCCGCTTCGCTATGCGAAGCGCGACTACGGCAGGCACAGGTATAGCGTGATCCCGCGTCGCCCGCAGGGCGACGGCCACAGAAGGCGGCGAAGAGTCGCTACCTTGCGAATCGTTGCACGCGCCCGTAACTTCGCTGCGCAAATGAAGATTGAAGTGGAGAAAGAGCCGCCGGGAATGGCGACCTTGCGAATCGAACTGCCGCCGGAAGACGTGCGCAAGGAATGGGACGCGATCGCGAGCGATTACTCGCGGTATGCGCGGATTCCGGGTTATCGCACTGGCAAAGCGCCGCGCCAGGTCATCGAAAAGAAATTTCGGAAGGAGATCCAGGACCAACTGACAAAAGCGCTGGTCTCGAAAAGCTATCACGAAGCGATCGCGGAAAAGCAGTTGCGCGTGGTTTCGCTGACTAATGTCGGCGACGTCGAATTTGGCGAGGATCGTTCGATGCGTTTTCGCGCTACCGTGGTCACCGCCCCGGAATTCGAGCTGCCAGATTACAAGAATATCCAAGTCCAATTGCCGGCGACGGCGGTGAACGAGGCGGAAGTGGACACCGCGATCGAGCGCTTGCGCGACCAGGCGGCGGATTTCGTGGATGTGAAAGAGCGCCAGCTGGCGATGGGAGACTTTGCAGTGCTCGATTTCATGGGGGCAATCGACGGGGTGCCGATAAGCGAGATCGTCCCGGAGGCCAGCAAGAACCTGCATGGCGGCAAGAAATTCTGGCTCCATCTCGCGCCGGAAAACTTCCTGCCGAAGTTCTGTGAGCAAATCGTGGGAATGAAATCGGGCGACACGCGAAGCGTGCAGGTGGAATTCCCGGCTGATTTTCCGGTTACCGAGCTTGCGGGCAAGAAGGCCGACTACGCGGTAACGCTGAGCGAGATCAAGGAAAAGGTCCTGCCCGCAGTGGACGACGCTTTCGCGGCGAAAATCATGCCGGAGAAGACGCTGGCCGAATTGCGGCACGCGATTGAGCACAATCTCGAGCACGAAAAGGAACACGAAGTGGCGCGAGCAAAGGAACAGCAAATCGTGAAGTTTCTGCACGAGCGGATCAGCTTTGATCTGCCGCCGCCTCTGCTGAAGAGCGAGACGCGGCGGGCGCTCAACGAGCTGGTGCATCGCAATCGCGAACGCGGTGTCCCGGATGACCTGCTCAAAGGCAAGGAGAAGGAACTGATCGAAGGCGCTGGTTCCCTGGCGGCGCACCGATTGAAAACGAACTTCATCCTGCATCGG
>JALYIN010000496.1 GCA_030775765.1 Verrucomicrobiota bacterium | reverse complement strand
TCGCCGTACACACCATGGCAGTAACTCAATCTCAACATAGAAACGCGTCCTATGATTAGAATTCGCTCACTCTTGTCTGCTTCTTTCGCGCGGCCTTGGATCAGGTCCGGGATTTTATTCGGATTAGTTCTCTCTGCGATCTTTCTAATCTACAGCGTGCAGGCCGCCGCACCCTCGGGCGCAACTATCACGGCAACCTCCGCGCCGATCAATTTTATCACGACGGCGACGGGCGGTTCATCGGCGGGGGAAGCCTCCTGCGTGGAGGGAGCCAATTGCGACACGTTCACTCTGACCATAGGTGGCGCGGTTTCGGATTACGCCGGCAAAATCATCAAAATGAACTTCAGCTGGACGTTGCCGGTTTCCGATTACGATTTCTACATTCACAAGGGCAGTCTTTCGGGAACGATTGTTGCCACCGGCAGTAACGGCGGCGCGCCAGAGACGACCGATCAGGCGGCCATTGATCCCGCAAAAGACGGGGTGGGCGTTTATGTGATTCACATTGTTTATTTCTCCGCGGCCGCGGTGGATCAATGTCGGGGAGTGATCTCGGTTGCGGCGGCAAATATCACGCAGCGCACAGCGACCTACCCGGCGAATACCATTGCCTTCAGTGCGAACATGCCGTTGAAGTGTCCCGTCGCAGGCCGCGACGGCGAACCGAGCAATCGCACAGACTTCATGGGCAATGCCTACGTCGGCGGCATCCGCGGCTTTCCCGCGGGCGTGGATCTTTGGTACTTCGATCTCAATTCGACGCGGCCGACCTACGATCCGCAAATGCGCGTGCCGATTTATCGCGGCCAGCCTGACGCGTTCGGGTCCAATGGAGTCGATGCGGGCGGCGATGGCGGGGGCGATATTGATCTTGCCGTAGGTTTCAGTCTGGCGCCGAGCCGCGCTTACCCGACACTGGCCTTTGCGAGTTTGATCGCGGTTAACATTTCCACGGGGCAGTCGTTTGACCGGGCAATCACTTATTCGAGGAACGTCGCCGGCAATGTGACCGGCGGCGTCCCGGCGGACGATCGGCAATGGGAAGAATTCCTGGCCAATACGAGCGTTTATCTTCTCTATCGCACGCTGGCCCCGGCCGTGACCCAGATCCAGCGCTCAAATGACGGCGGCTTTAGCTTTGGCGCCGCCCAAACCGCCGGCGCGATTGGACAGGTTGGCCCGGTGGATGTGCACCAGGCGACGGGAACCGTTTACGCGCCGGGAAGCACCGGTGTGGTCGCAGTGGGCACACCATTGACGCCCACCGGCGAACCGTTATCGACCGATTACAAGGTCCGAACCGCGGCGAGTGATCCAAATGGCGTGGCCCACTTGTTTTTCGTGACGAAGATAGCGGACGACGGGACAGCGAATGGCACCCTTTACGCCTGTTACTCCAACGACAAGGACATCTTCCTGAAAAGCTCCGCGGATAAAGGGGTGACCTGGACTGATCCCGTTAAGGTCAACAGCCCCGCCATTGGCACAAAGGTCAACTTGTTCCCGTGGATGGAAACCGGTCCGACCAAGGGTTCTGTCGGCATCGTCTGGTATGGGACCGCGAACGCGGCAAACGACGATAACGCCGAATGGAAAGTCTATTTCGCGCAAAGCTTCAATGCCGATGCCGCCAGCCCCGCCTTTGCGGTCGCGGAAGTGACGGAGCCGGAGCATTTCATCCATGGCGCAAACATTTCCGAGGGTGGCCTCACGGGGACGGCGAACCGTAACCTGATCGATTATTTCCAAGTCTCCTTCGACCCACAGGGCGCCGCGGTTATCGCCTATACCGACGATCATAACGACTTTGACGGCCATACTTATGTGGCACACCAAATTGCCGGCCCCAGCATTCGCGGAGGCAGCCTGGCTGCTCCAGTGGAAGGCAGCGGTCTGGTTCTCCCCGCCAGCACGTCTACGATCCCGGCCACAGATGCTTTCCCGCCCCAACAACCTGGCGTCAATGGAGAACAGGTCACCGATTTCCCGCTCGATGTTCAGGATGCTTTATTGGCGCGAGTTCGCCTGACCGACGCGCTCGATTTGGTCTCAGTGCGTTACGATAGTTCGGGCACGGGGGCCTCCCTGGCCCTCGCGGCCAGTATCCGGGTATCGGATATGAGCACGATCCCGCCTAATTCAAGCTGGCGCGCCAACTTCACCGTGAATGCTCCGCACTCCGTCATCAGCGCCACTGGTAATTACAGCTACGGTATCTCCGATCATGGCGATCAGTTCTTCCTCCGGGCTGATACCGACGCCACCGGCTCCCCGACTTACTCCTATGGAAAAGCCGTCCGCAACTCCGACGGCACGCTCACCTATACTACTTTGGGAGCGGCCGATACCGGCTCGATCAGCCAGGAGGGTGCGACGATTAATATTCAAGTTAACGCAGCCAAGCTGAACGCGGCCTTACCCGCCGGCCACGCGGCGATCGCGAATGGCACGGTGGTTTCTGGCCTGCGCGCCCAGTCTTTCACTTCGCAAAGCGGCAACGGCCGGCGTGATCTCACCCGCGGCGGCACTCAGTTCGTCGTGCACGATTCCGCCTTTGGCTATCCGGCGGCGGCGCCGAGTCCAACTCCGCTGCCCAATCCAGCCGTAGCGCCCACCGGACCGACGCCGGCACCAGTGGAGCTGGCTAATATCTCCTCGCGCGCGAGTGTGAAAACCGGCGACCAAGTCGCAATTGCTGGATTTATCGTTCACGGGCAAACTGGTTCAAAACCCAAGCGCGTTTTGATTCGCGGGATCGGACCGTCGTTAACCGGACTTCCCAGTCTTACTAATCCCACGCTCGATTTGTTCAACAGCGCTTCTTCGAGCGTCCCCATTGCCAGCAATGATAACTGGCGCGGTCCGCAGCAAGCTGAGATTACCGCAAGCGGCCTGGCGCCGAAGTTCGATCAGGAAGCGGTCATTATAGCCGCCCTCAATCCCGGAAATTATACGGCGGTGCTCAAAGGTGTCAGCAGTGGCACCGGCATTGGATTGATCGAGGTTTACGATCTGGACCGTGGATCGCTCTCTGATTTGGGGAACATCGCCACCCGCGGTCTCGTAGAAACTGGCGACAAGCTACTGATTGGCGGATTCATTGTCGCGGACAACACCTCACGGAATGGTCAACGAAGGGTGCTGGTCCGCGCGCTGGGCCCCTCACTGGCTGCGGCGCCGTTCAATCTTACCGGCACCTTGTCGGATCCGATGATCACGCTTGTCGATACCAACGGGACTGCGCTGGCTTCCAA
>JALYIN010000495.1 GCA_030775765.1 Verrucomicrobiota bacterium | reverse complement strand
AAGTTTTCACCGGTACCAAAGGCGAATACGTGTCGATCGCTGAAACCGTCCGCGGGTTTAAGGAAATCCTCGACGGCAAGCATGATGAAGTTCCCGAGCAGAACTTCTACATGAAGGGCGGCATCGACATGATTCAGGCCAGCAGGCCGAATGACGAATGACCAGCTGACTTGTGACAACCCTGAGACTTGAGATCGTAACACCGGAAACGACGGCCTACTCTGAGGATGTCGAGATGGTGACGCTGCCTGGCTCGGAAGGTGAACTGGGCGTTTATCCGAATCACGTTCCGTTGCTGACGACGTTGAATCCGGGCGAACTGCGCGTGTTGAAAGGCGGCAAGGAAACGTTCCTCGCGATCGGCGAGGGCTTTGTTGAAATCACCGGCTCAACGGTTTCGGTCCTCACGGACATGGCGCTCGAACCGGCGGTGATCGACGAGTCCGCCGCGGAAGCTGCTGTCGCGCGAGCGCAGGCGGCGATGAAGGAAGATCTCGGAAAGGAAGAAGTCGCGGCCGTGCAGGCTTCCTTGCAGAAGGCGCTCGCGCAATTGCACGTCAAGCGGCGTCGACGGAGTTAGGATAACGAGAGGCTCGCCGCGGCGACCGCCACTGATTATTCTCGCCTCGTGGAAGTTTCGGAGACACTGGGCATCATCGCGGGAAACGGCGTTTACCCTCGCCTCCTCGCTGATGCCGCCCGGCGCTCAGGCGTAAAAAAGATCGTTGCTGCCGCCTTCACCGATGAGACTGACGATCGCCTGGCGGCAAAGGTGGACGAAGTCCATTGGATGCGGGTCGGCCAGCTGGGCAAGCTGATCTCTTCCTTTCGCAATGCCGGCGTGGCGAATGCCATCATGGCTGGCCAGATCGCCCCGAAAAATCTGTTCGATCTGCGCCCCGATTGGAAAACGCTGCTGCTTCTGGCGCGACTGAAAAGGCGCAACGCTGAATCAATCTTCGCCGCCATCGGCGACGAACTGGGCTGCGCTGGAATTACACTTTTGCCCGCGACCTCCTTTCTCGAGGATTGTCTCGCGCCAGCTGGACTCGTCGCGGGTCGAAAATTAAGCCATCGCGAAGAGGACGACATCACATTCGGTTTTGAGATCGCTCGAGAAGTGAGCCGGCTTGATATCGGCCAGACCGTCATCGTGAAAAACGGGACGGTTTTGGCAGTCGAAGGTTTCGAGGGCACGAACGAGACGATCAAGCGCGGCGGCGCGCTTGGCGGAAAGAACGCAATCATGGTGAAAGTCGCGAAGCCTGGCCAGGACATGCGCTTCGATGTGCCCGTGATCGGCGTCGCGACGGTCGACGTGGCGGCGGAAGGGCGTCTGCGCGTGATCGCCGTCGAAGCGGGAAGGACGCTTCTCCTGGAAAAGGAAGTCCTCGTTGAATCCGCCGCGCAATCGAACATTTCGATTGTCGCGCGTTAATACCGCCTTAAGGAGCGGCCGTTTGCAACTGACGAGGGCGATTTCAAATCGCCCTCCTTATTATTCGCTTGGCCGCATCAATAACCTTTCCATCACGAACCGTTTCACGTCTGGCGAGAAATCCGTGCGGTAGCTCACCCTGCGCGCGCCCCTCGTTAGGCGATCAGTCACAATCAGGCTCCCCGCTACGTCCATCCTCGCATAGCGCCTCTTGGACGAGACCAGCTCCGGCCTAGTCGCTGTGACGACGGCGAGCGCGTCGAAAATCGGCCCGCCGTTTGTCTTGACGAAGTGCGTCCAAAACCAAAGCCAGACCTTACTGCGACGCGCCAGATAATTTCCCGCGCCTCCCTGCCGTTCGAGCTCACGCAAATTCTCGTCGTCCAGCAAAAGTTCCGAGGCGGTCGCGATCGGGACCAGGGTGAGGGGAATGTTCGACAGCACAACGGATTTCGCCGCTGCCGGATCCTTGAAAACATTGGCGTCATGGATGCGGAAAGATCGGCGTGGACCAAAAGCGAGCGTCGTCCCTTGGGCTTGGCCGCCGAGAAAAACCACCCGCTTGATTTTCCGCGCGCTCTTTGGATGAAGTCGGAGGAACGTCGCGAGATTTGTGAGCGGTCCAAGCGCGACATAGGTAACCGATTCCCTCTCTAGTATCGTCGCCAGCGCATCGCTCGCCTGGCTGCGCCGGCCGAAGTCGGCCGCGGACGTCGCGCCAGTGAAAACCTGGTCCGGCCTCATGTTGCCGGGGGCGCCGAACAGCCGAATCAATTCCCGCGCCGCGCGGGTCGTGTGGCCGAGCGGCGCGTTCCCATACGAAGTGCTAATTCCCGCGATACGAATCTCCGGCGAGTGAAGCGCGAGAACCAGCGCATACGCGTCGTCGACTTCGCGGATCGGCGAGCCAATGGAGACATCGGTGTCGATCCAGACCGTTCCCGCATTGACTAAACGGACGAGGCCGAGGGCCAGGACTAACAGGGTCAGCTTTCGCATTCGGTGCCTTGGTGAAGACTTTGCCCGCTTTAACGAATGCGATTGACCGACCAGCTAACCGGGACTCGAAGTCGGTAGAAAATCGCCGGCTTAAATCGCCATTTCTTGAAAGCGTTCTTCGCTGCGTTGTCGAGCAGGGCACTGCCGCTGCTCTTCACGATGACGACTTCCGTCGTTCCGCCCGCTTTATTTATCCTCAGCTCGTAAAGGCCGCTCCCCGCAATTTTCGCCTTTTGCGCCGTCTCTGGGAATGCCGGCCCGGGTGAGGCAAGGGCATACCGCATCAATTCTTCATCGCTGACCGCTGATGAATGTCCATTGCTCCAGACCGCGGTCGTTTCTGCGGACGCCAGGATCGCCC
>JALYIN010000494.1 GCA_030775765.1 Verrucomicrobiota bacterium | reverse complement strand
TATCGAAAGAACGCCACCCATCCAGTCGTTTTTCCCGATGCGAACAGAAGGAACCTTAGTGTAGCAACGAGGAGGGTGTAGCTGTCGTCAGCGATGGCGGCAGCTACCCTAACTTCTACTGGACTGTAGCGACGCCGCTGTCGGCGTAAGAACACGGACTTGTAGGGCAAGCCCTCCGCTGGCCGCCCGTTCAACCGATGGCAACCGACGCGATTACCCCACTCAAACTTCCGATTCCGCTACTACAATCCCGACCCAACGTATTCCGCCGAATAGTTATCAATCTTCGCCGTAGTTCCCACACTAGGCGCTTTCTCCACGTCATAGGCGGTGTTGCTCGCCACTTTCTGCGTTTGCGTATCGTAGATCATGACCGTTTTCTTTGCTTTCGGTGAAGTCTTCTGGCCGCGCTCCGTATCCACGGCGATGTAACGGATCTTCCTCGCTTTCATGTCAGCTCTGCGCTTGCCCGACATATGCGCATACGACTGCCGCGCCCGCACTTCGGCCACCTGCCGCTGGTGTTCGGTCGCCTCGTATCTGGCGATCGCATAGATCGTAATCGCGATGACAGCGGCAGTGACAATCTTGTCGGCGGTGCTGCTATTGCTAAACGGCAGGCTCGGAACGTAGGGAAATTGGGCGCGGGCCGTGCCAATAGAGGCGCTGGCCAGGATTGTTCCGGCTGTTAGCAGACAGACGGCTTTGAGAATGCGTGTGTTCATCGTGAATTCGGTTCTACGCAGCGCGGAACCGTGTGGCAAGCGAATACGCGCGCCGGAGACCTTGCCAGACCGCACCTCAGTTGGTATCACGTTCCGTGGCCTCGCTTCCGCTCATCTTCATTTCCGCCGTCAGCCGTGAATTGCGGAGCGGCCGCCAGCTCGCCGCCAACACCCTCACGTTTCTCGGTTATCAGCCGATCTGGCAGGACATCTTCGGCACCGAGACCGGCGATCTTCGGGCGATGTTGCGCCAGCAGATCGATCAAACCAAAGGCGTGCTCCAGATCGTCGGCAATTGCTACGGCGCCGAGCCGACCGAGCCCGATCCGCAATTTGGCCGAGTCAGCTACACGCAATACGAGGCTCTCTACGCGCGCTCACGGGGCAAAAAGGTCTGGTATCTTTTCATTGACGAAACTTTTCCACGCGACGGCTGCGAAGGGGAGCCGGAGGAATTGCGAGCGCTTCAAACGGCGTATCGCCAGAAGCTGCAATCGGACGCCCATCTGTTCCATCCGCTGACGACCCCGGAAGGCCTCGAAGCCAGCGTCCTGAAACTGCGCGGCGATCTCGTCCGGCTCCGCCGCGGCGTGAAACAATGGGCGGCCGGCGTTGCCATCCTCCTGGTTATCAGCGTCGGCCTCGGCCTCTTCCTTCTCTACAGCCAGCGCGAAACGACCAAGAGAGTAGCTGAAGCTCAAAACGCCGTCGTAGCGATGAGCCAGGAAATGACAAAGCTGCGCGAAGGTCTCTTGAAGTATCCGCGCGTGGAAGCCGAAGTGCGCCAGTCGCAGACGGAAGAAAACCCGGCGGCCGTCCAGGAGAAGGTCTACGACGCTTTAAGCAAGGAAGTCGGCGTAGATGCCAAGGTGTTACGTGAGAAACTACCTGACGTAGCTATCAACATCCAACGCGCGCCTGATGCCACTACTTATGAGCGCGCCAATGCTGCCTACGTCGCTAATGACTACCTGGAAGCAGAACGCCTCGCATTACAAGCGGTCGAGGAACTGCAAAAGACCGGAACCGCCAAGCCTTCCGACATCGTCCAGGCCTATGAGTTGGCCGGCTTTTCCGCGCAGAAACGTGTCCAGTTCAAGACCGCAATGGAACATTTCCGCGCCGCGGAAAAATTGACGGATCGCCAGAGCAACGCCACCCAATGGGCCAACATCCAACACGCCATCGGAGACATCTTGATGGAACAAGGCTCTTATCGCGACGCCGAAGGAGTGTTGCGCGCCGCGGCCGACGCTCGCGAACGCGCCCTGGGTCCCGAGAACGCCGATACCCTCCGCAGTCGGACCCGCCTCGCCTACGCGCAATATCGTCAGGGTAAGTATAACGAAGCGATCGATGGGTTCCGCGGCATCGTCGCGTTGGAAGAAAGAATCTCCGGCCCAATGCATCCCGATACCTTGCTGGCCAGGAATGGGCTGGCCATTGCCCTCGACAATGGAGGCAAGCCCGCCGAAGCCGAAGCTGAACATCGCCGGATCCTCGCGATACGAGAGAAGGTGTTAGGACCTGAACATCCCGACACACTGAGGACCAGGAATAACATTGCGCTAACCCTGGATCGTCAGGGCAAACACGCGGAAGCGGCGAGCGAATACCAACAGGTCATTGACCTAGAGAACAAGGTCCTAGGGCCAGAGCATCCTGATACACTCAGGAGCCGGAGCGCCTTCGCCTATGCTCTCGATCATCAGGGCAAGTATTCTGAGGCAGAGTTAAACTTGCGGGATGTGATCCGGCTCGAGGAACGCGTCCTTGGTCCCGAACATCCTGATACCCTGATCAGCCGGCTCCGGCTCGACAAGGTCTTGATGAGCCAGAGCAAGTTCGGCGAGGCCGAGATCGATTTCCGGAATCTCGTTACCGTCGCGGAACGGGTCCTCGGCCCCGAGCATCCCGACACCCTCTCCGCGCGTTCCGGCCTGGCCAATGCCTTGCAAGCGCAGGGCAAACACTCCGCCGCCGCAGCCCAATATCGCGAAGTAATCGCCCTTGAAGAAAAAGTCCTCGGTCCCGAGCACCCGAACACGCTCGTTAATCGAAACAGTCTCGCCAACGCCACGATGGGCGACAAGAATTACGCGGAAGCCGAGTCCATGTTCCGCGAGCTGATCGCCATCGAAACCAAAGCCCTGGGCGCCGAACACGCTCTCACCTTGCGAAGCCATCGCGGCCTCGCTAACGCCTTATTCAACCAGGGGAACTACCGTGACGCCGAAGCAGATTACCGCGAAGTGCTTCGCGTCGCCGAGAAACTCCGCGGTCCCGATCACATCGAAACACTCGACGCCTGCTACGATCTCGCGGGTGATCTCGCCCAACAAAGCAAGCTCCCCGAAGCCAAAGAACTCGCTCGCCGCGCCGGCGACGCCGCCCGCAGAACGCTCGGCCCCAACCACCCCGCCACCCAGAAATACACCAAGTTCCTCTCCGAGCTCGAAACCAAGAACACGCTCTGATGCGTCCCACACTATGACACCAAGTGTGGCCACAACTCGCGGAATGCTCGCGGCCTGGGGTGGTTTTCGCCCCACTGGTGTTGTGGGCGCCAGGACGAGTCGAAAAGGGAACTACAAATACTCGTCTGGCATTGGCATGGCCTTACATCAATTCCACCAGTGCCAGCAAGCTATCTGGCTCAGTGGGCGAATGCTCTCGCTGCGATCGTGGCTTGGCGGTGAGTATCTATTTGTGCGGGACATGGCTGCCGGTCCGGCCCGAAGAGCAGCTGTTGTTAACAACGTTTGTCGAAATTTACGCGCATTACGCCCAAGAGATGCCAGCTATCCTGCCGACACCGTGGCGTCATCGCAGTTGAGAGTCGAGTAAGACTGGCTCAACCTGTCGGAGTCTTAATGGGCTATGGGAAAGACCTGCATCATTCTTAATCCAGCGGCCGGAAAGGCGCGCGATCTCGAGGACGTCGTAGCGCGGCTCTCGCGGGTGCCGAACGGCGAGATTCGGATCTCGAACAAGCCGGGGTCGGCCGCACGGTTCGCCAGTGGGGCTCTACGAAAGGGCTTTGATCTCGTTGTCGCGGCCGGCGGGGACGGGACGCTGAATGAAGTCGTCAATGGCATCGGTGAAAATCTTGGGGACGCGCGGCTCGGTTTGATTCCGCTCGGCACCGGGAACGACTTTGCGCGAACGATCGGGGTGCCGGACGATCTCGAGGCCGCGATCGATCTGATTGTTATCGGCGAGACGCGTGAGGTCGATTTGGTGCGGGTGACGAGCGACGACGTCCGTTATTTCGTGAACGTTTCCGCCGGCGGGTTCAGCGGGTTGGTGGACGAGAAGTTGACGCCGGAGATGAAGAAGAACTGGGGACCTCTGGCGTATCTCCGAGGTGCGGCGGCCGCGTTGTCGGAGCTGCGCGCGTATCGGACAACGCTGGCGCTCGACAACTCGGAGTCGTTGACGCTCGATCTCTACAACGTGGTGGTGGCGAACGGACGTTACGTCGCGGGCGGGACGTTGATCGCGCCGGAGGCATCCATCGATGATGGATTACTCGATATCGTGCTCATCCCGCAACGATCGGCGCCCGAGCTGGCGCTGCTCGCGGCGCAGGTGACGTTGGGAACCCATCTCACGAGCGACGCGATCGTTTTCCGTCGCGCGGCACAATTGACCGTGAATTCCAAACCGGGAATGTGGTTCAACGTCGACGGCGAGCTTGTGGGCAACGAGCCCGCGCGTTTTGAAATTCTACCGCGCGCACTACGTTTCATCGCTCCGACGCCATGAAGAAAAAAATCCTCACCGCCGAACAGGCGCGCGCGCTCAGCGACGAGATGCGCGAGAACGGGCGCAAACTTGTCTTCACGAACGGCTGCTTCGATCTCCTACATGTGGGGCACGTGCGTTACCTCCAGGCGGCACGCGCCCTCGGCGACGCGCTCCTCGTGGCAATCAATGCCGATGAATCGGTGCGCGCGTTGAAAGGCGATGGCCGTCCGCTCAATGGGGCGGAAGATCGCGCCGAACTCATCGCGGCGCTGCAATGGGTTGATCACGTCGTGATTTTTTCGGAAGTCCGCGCAACCCAATTGCTCGCGCTCGTGCGGCCGGCGATCTACGTGAAAGGCGGCGACTACACGAAGGATTCGTTGGACGCCGAAGAGCGCGCGACGCTGGAGCAGATCGGCACCGAGATTCGGATACTGCGTTTCGAACCCGGGCATTCTACGTCTGGTTTACTCGAAAAGATCAAACAGCAAGTCGGCGCATGAAAAAATTGGCGCTCGGAATTCTGGGGTCCGGCAAGGGCAGTAATTGCCGCGCGATCCTCGAGCAAATCAGGGCCGGTAATTTGGAGGCGGAAGCCCGTCTTGTCGTTTCCGATGTGTTCGATGCCGGCATCCTCGACATCGCGCGCGAATTTGGTGCGGCTAACGTTTATTTGCCTCCGGGAAAATTTCGGACGCGGCTCGAGCCAAACGTGGAAATGGAATTGGTGCGGCTGCTGAAGGAAGCGGGCGTGGAGCTGGTCGTTCTGGCCGGCTTTATGCGGTTGTTGAAAGAGCAGATGCTCGAGGCGTATCCGGGCCAGATCATTAACATTCATCCGTCGCTCTTGCCGAAGTTTCCTGGCATTGATTCGTGGAAACAGGCGTTGAAAGCGGGCGACAGGGTCAGCGGTTGCTCAGTGCACTATGTCGATGCCGGGATCGACAGCGGCGAAATCATCGCCCAGCGCAAAGTGCCGGTGCTGCCGGGCGACACGCCGGAATCTTTGCACGCCCGGATCCAGGTCGCCGAGCGCGCTCTTTATCCGGAAGTGATCGCGCGGTTCTGCCAGGCGTGACTTCGCAATCAGGCGCGCTCCGATTTTTGATCGCGCCCGAGAAGTTCCTGTATCGCCTGATCGGGCCGTTTGTCTTCATGGACGACGGAATAAATTTGATCAATGATGGGCGTCTCGATCTGCAATTTGCGTGCGCATTCGAACGCGCTTTTCGCTGTGGGAATTCCTTCCGCGACCGTGTGGGTGCTCGCCCGAATTTGTTCCAAGGTTTCGCCCCGGCCGAGCCGTTCGCCGACACGCCGGTTCCGGCTGAGTTGACTGAAACAAGTGGCGATCAAATCCCCCGCGCCGCTCAATCCGTAAAACGTCCGCGGGTTTCCGCCCATAGCGGTGCCGAGGCGCACTAACTCCGCGAGCGAACGGGTAACAAGCGCGGCCTTCGAGTTGTCGCCCAAGCCGACGCCGTCGCCCGCGCCGGCTGCGATCGCGAACACATTCTTCAACGCGCCGCCGAGTTCGATGCCGATCGTCTCGTCACTCGAGTAAATCCGGAAGCGTGCACTGCCGAGATAAGATTGCAGCTCTTCGGCGCACTCGTGATCACGACAACCGAGGACGGCGGCGGTCGGGAGACCGCGGGCAATTTCCACGGCGAGATTCGGACCGGAAAGTACCGCGACGGTGAGGCCGGAAAACGTCTCGTGCAAGACCTCGCTCATGCGCATTCCAGTGCCATGCTCGATTCCTTTCGTCCCGCTCAAAAGGATGGCGCCGGAGTTTAAATTCGCGGCCTGGAGACGTTTCGCGACCGAACGCAAAGCGATCGATGGCGTGACGAAAACGATCAGGTCCGCACTGCTGCAATCGGCGATGTCGCTGGTGACGTGAATCGCATCGGGAAGCTTAACGCCCGGAAGATAATCGCTGTTTTCGCGCGTTTCGCGCAGCTTTGCCGCGCGCTCAGGATTGTTGCCCCAAAGGACGATCGCATTGCCGCGTTTCGACCAGAGGGCGGCAAGCGCTGTTCCCCAGCCACCTGCGCCGATGATCGCCGTGCTTCGAATACTCACTTCCGGTCGAAGCGTTGTTCGGTTCCTTTGAGAAGACGAGAAAAATTCGAGCGATGCCGCCACAGCACGAGGACCATGATCAGGATACAAAAATAGA
>JALYIN010000493.1 GCA_030775765.1 Verrucomicrobiota bacterium | reverse complement strand
AAATCATTCCGGCCGCGATCGAGTTCGTGGACATCGCGGGCCTTGTGAAAGGGGCGAGCGCGGGCGAGGGCCTCGGCAATCAGTTCCTCAGCCACATCCGCGAGGTCAATGCGATCGTGCAGGTCGTGCGCTGTTTCGAGAACGCGGATATTCACCATGTCAGTGGGACGATCGATCCGGTGCGCGACATCGAGGTGATCAACACCGAGCTCGTGCTCGCCGATCTCGCCTCCTTGCAGAAGCGACACGATCGATTGCAAAAAGAAGTCCGCGCCGGCTCGAAGACCGCGAAGGCCGAGGCCGCCGTCATCGACAAACTTCTGCCCCATCTCGACGCCGGCAAACCGGCAATCACGATGGAGCTGACCGACGAGGAAAAGATCGTGGCCCGCGATTTTTTCCTGCTCAGCTCAAAGCCCACTCTCTTCGCCTGCAACGTCGGCGAGTCCGATCTCGCGGCCATCGCCCAGGAAGATGCGACGAACGCGGCGCTGCAGCACGTGCGCGCGGTGCAGGAATACGCTCGCAACCATTTCGCCACCGAGGCTGTGGTCATCAGTGCGCAGATCGAAAGCGAGCTGGTGGATCTAAGCGAAGTGGAAGCTCAGGAATATCTGCGCGATCTCGGCGTGGCGGGCAGCGGCGTGAGCGCGCTCATCCGCGCGGTCTATCATCTGCTCGGCTTGCGCACTTACCTGACGACTGGAGAAAAGGAAACGCGCGCCTGGACCATTCGCGCCGGCGACAAGGCGCCGGCCGCCGCCGGCGTGATCCATTCCGATTTCGAGCGCGGCTTCATCGCGGCTGAAACCGTGCACTTCGACGATCTCGTCTCGTTGGGTTCCTTCGCCAAGGCGCGTGAATCCGGCAAGCTGCGGATCGAAGGAAAAGAATACGTCGTGCGCGACGGGGACGTCGTTGAATTCCGCTTCAACGTCTGATCAGGAAGACGGGAATGAAGTAGGAAAGCAGGAAAAAAGGGGGGGGAATTTTCCGGTCTGCTCCCTTCCTGCTTTCCTGATTATTTCTTGGGATTGCTCAGGCCGCATAAAGAATCCGGCCGCACTGTTCGCAGCTGACGATCTCCCGGCCGTTCTTAACGCGATGCGCCGTCTGCGTGGTGATTTTCATATGGCAGCCGGTGCAAACTTCATGCTCCAAGGCCACGATGGCCGAGTCCCCTTTACTGGCAAAGAGGCGCTCGAACTTGCTCAGCAAATCCTCGTCGATTTTCGCGGCCAGCTCCTGTCGTTGCGCCGTTAGCTCGGCCAGGCGGGCATTCAGCGCCGCCCCTTTCTCTTCGAGATCACTCATCTGGCGTCCGATCGATTCCCGAGCGCTGGAGGTCTTCTTATCCTCCGCGCCGACCTCGACCTTGAGCTTTTCCGCCTGCTCCATCAGGTCCAATTCCTTGTCCTCGATCGCCTGGATCTCCTTTTCGTAGCGCTCGATCTCATTCGCCATCGCGCGGAACTCATCGTTCTTGCGGGTCTCGTATTGCTGCGTCTTCAAACGGTTGATGCTTTCCCGGCGCGTGCCCGCATCGAGCTCGAGGGTTTTTCGATCCATCTCGAGATGTTGCGCCTTGCTCTTGAGAGCGCCCATCGCGGCGGCGCTGGCTGCGAGTTGCGCCTCCAGATTCTGACGCTGCAGCGGCAGGCTTTTTATCTCCGTCTGGATTTGCCTGATCTTTTGTTCCCGTTCCTGAAGGACGAGCAACTGTTCCAGTTCCGCTTGCACGCGCGAATGGTATGAGCGGAGCGAAGTTCCGTCAATCGCGGGCCGTCAACGTCAATATGTCTCGACCGGCGAACGTTTCCCGTCCTCGGGACTTCGCTTCGCTGCTTCTTCCTCGCCCAGCACAGCCACGCGCAGGTCCAGGATGCTGTCGTCGATCGTGTGGAAGGCCGATTCCGAAAATACGTGCGGCGGCGATAGCTTCGTCTTGGTTCGGGCGACACTTTCGAGAGCCCGCTCAATCTGCGCGGTCGGCAGCTGGGCCAGGGTCCGATGCACTTCATCGATCGAGTCGAGGCGATGGCAAATCATGACCCAGTCGTTTCCCGCTGCGATCGCGAGCCGGATGGTTTCCTCCAGGCCGTATTCATTCAGGATGGCCCCCATA
>JALYIN010000492.1 GCA_030775765.1 Verrucomicrobiota bacterium | reverse complement strand
TCGCACATCTTCATGGTTTCGCCGTGACAACTCGTCCGCTTTGGATAAGACGAAACCCGGCCGGGGAACGGAGCGCCCGGCCGGGTCTGAGAAGATGTTGCGATTGAATCAGGCGGCGGGCTGCTCCTGCCGCTGCTCGCGGTTTTCGCCGAGCATTTGCACCCGGCGGGTGCGCATGGCACCCGCGACATTCATCGGGGAATTGTATCGGCGTTGGCTGCGTAGATTTACCCCGTGCGTCCGGCGAGGCTGGCGATGACCGCCGTCAAATCGTGCGGATCGACGGGCTTGGGGATATGAACCTGAAACCCGGCCAGGACAGCTTCGCGTGCATCGTCTTTATGGACAAACGCCGTTAGCGCGACAGCCGGGAGGTCTTTAGCGTGAAATCCGCGCCGGCGCACTTCACGAATCAAGTCATATCCATCCTGATCGGGCATTCCTAAGTCGCTGACCAGCACTTCCACGCCTCCAGTTGTTGGCTTCTTAGCGATTGCCTCCAGCGCTTCGGCGGCGCTAGCCGCCGCAGTGACATTGGCGCCGACCCCTTCGAGCACTTTGACGAGAAGCCGTCGCGCGTCGGCTTCGTCGTCTACCACCAAAATGCGCAGGGCGTCCAAGCGCACGAGCGGCAGAGCGGGCGCCGCCTCTTGAACATCCTCATCAACTCCCTCGTCCGGGCTGAGCGGCATCTGCACGGCACGGATTGGCAGGCGAACGATAAATGTCGAGCCCAGTCCTTCGCCGGGGCTGCGCGCTTCAACTGTTCCGCCGTGCATTTCAACAAGATGCTTCACGATCGAAAGCCCCAGTCCCAGGCCGCCAAATTTCCGTCGCGAGCTACTATCGGCCTGGCGGAAGCGATCAAAGACGTAGGGCAACAATTCCGGGCTAATGCCTTGTCCATTGTCGCTCACTTCAATCTGCAAGGAGGACTTATCGCGCGCCAGTGTCACGCGGATTTTCCCTCCCTTAGGTGTAAATTTGATGCCGTTGGAAACCAGATTCCAGATGACCTGCTGAATCCGGGTCGCGTCGCAGGTTGCGCGATTCGCTGCTGGGTCGAGTTGCACATCGAGCGTGATGTCTCTCGCCTCCGCGCCGGGACGTACTACGTCGATGCCCGCATTGATGATCTCCACCAGTTCGCAGGGGCGCATCTCCAGGCGCAGTTTCCCGCTGACAATGCGCGACACGTCCAGCACGTCCTCTATCAGTTGAACCTGCGCTTTGGTGTTACGCTCGATGACTGCCAGCCCTTCCACCATATCTTCGTCTTCAGAACCCTTGGAACGCAGGATGCTTATCCATCCGACGATGGCGTTGAGGGGGGTGCGCATCTCGTGGCTGAGGGTCGCCAAGAACATATCCTTGGCGCGATTGGACGTTTCCGCTTCCATGCGCGCCGCATGCTCATTCCCCAGAAGTTCCTCGCGGTCACGCGCGACTTTCTCGGCGTAGCCGTGGGCGGCCTCGGTGAGGGATTGGTCGATGGATTCATTGAACCGCGTCAGATCATCCAAGTCGCGCAAATCGGTGTCGGGTGCACTATCGCGCCACAGCCGAATCACGCTGGCGCGCAGCGCCCGATATTCCGCGATGACCGCACCCAATTCGAATTTTGATCCCACTCTTGCTTCCGCATGCATGACCGATGCCCGGTTGACGCTGCCATGAGCCTGGTCATCGGGGCCTTCGCCTTTGGATTTGTCGGACTGCTGCTTGGCGTTTTGATCGGACTTCATATCCAACGCCGTTGCGCGAAGTATCTCTTCGGCATGATCGCGTAACGTAACGGGGTCCGTTGCCGCGCCGGGCCAGATGCCGCGCGCAAAGACTTCCCATTCCTCGAGAATGGGTTCGATATTGCCGAGAATGAAATCAGCCAGCCGCATCAGGAATTTCTTTGTGTTAGCGCATCAGTTCGACGTGGATCACAAATGACAGCGATGGCCCGGCTCGCCCATTGCGTGGTTATCACCGCGTCTGTGTAACGTATCCTCCGCCGAATGCAGACTTTAACCATTTTCCGCGCTAAGCGGAAGTGGGGGCGATGCTCAGCCGAACCAAACCTTCTGCGCGGCTGGATAAATGTCGGGTGCCAACTTTGCAATTGCGACCGTTTGCATCTCTTCCCAATCTCGGGTTGCAATCAGCGATTGCAATACATTCCTCGGCGATTGTGGATCGAGCCAAGCTGCGTAGTCGTCGTCACGCAAGATCGCCGGCATTCGATGATGAATGGGCCGCATGAAATCGTTCGGCGCGCAAGTAATCATCGTCATCGCGTTGCCTGACCAAAGCCCGGCAAAGCAAAAGAGCCGATCATCGGCAAAGTGAATGAGAGTCGGCTGTTTGTTCGGCCACTCATAAAATCCATCGGCGGGAATCAAGCATCGGCGGTCTTTGAAGGATTCGCGGAAGGTTGGTTTGATGGCAATCGTTTCACCCGCGGCATTGAAAATCCGTTTGGACTTGTCCCACGGTGCGAGGAATCCCCATTCGGCCACTGCCAATTTTCGCTGGCCGCCGTCGAACGTCACAATGGGCACTCGTTGTGAGATCGAGATGTTCAGCCGTGGCCGCTCCGAAAACTCCTCGAATAGCTCGGTCACGCTCAGACCGAGCAATTCCGCGATGTGACGGAGCGAAAGTTTCAGACGGTAGCGGGCGCACATTGCTCAGTGATGATAACATTGCGACGACAAATTTCAGCGCATAAACGAGGTCCGGTCGGGGAACGGATGCCCGACCGGACCTGCGATATTGACCGCTACTTCGATGGTTCCTGCGGCCGCTGCTGCTGACTGAGTGCGACGATCCGGCCGTGGGCCTGGTCGGCGACTTTCGCCAGCACCAGCAAGTCGTCGCGGCCGAAGCTGTCGGTGCTCCGCCAGCCTTTCTCGTCATCG
>JALYIN010000491.1 GCA_030775765.1 Verrucomicrobiota bacterium | reverse complement strand
CTCCACGCTTGGGGAACGGGCGCTCGAAGTCATGGCGCGCTATTGCCTTAAAGCGACGCGGCGCGCCGGGACCTTTCATCGGGAACCTGCCCTGCCGGATTTCCCTCCGGATGTGGGAGCAGCGACGCTTTGGCTTTCGTTGCGATAGTTTAAAACACGCAAAAGCGGGCCGCCATTCGAAGTCTAAGTAACATGGACGAACAGTTTTCAGGAACCTCGGGGGATATTGCGGAGCGGGGACTCCGATACACGAAAGATCAATTCGAGCAAGTCCTCGAACAAACGGAAGATTTCGTGCGCGAAAATCCGGCAAAATCGGTGGCGTACGCAGTCCTCGCCGGCTTCATCCTGAATCGGTTGCCGGTCGGGCGGATCCTTGGCGGTCTAATCCGCTTGGTTATGATCGCGTTCAAGCCGGCGATCCTCGCCTACGGCGCGACCAAGCTGTATCAGGCCGCCCAAAGCGACGCGGAATAGGTCCGGGCCCGGTGCCTGTCGGCAACGAGCGCTTGATCCGTTATTTGTCGAGCGTGAAGCCAACCTTCACCGTGACCTGCCAGTGATTGATCTTGCCCTCTTCGATGTGGCCGCGGGTCTCGATGACTTCGAACCACCGCATGTTGCGGATGGTCTTCTCGGCCCGGCTGAGGGCATTTCCTACCGCATCTTCGATGCTGGTGGGTGAAGAACCAACCAGCTCGATTTTTTTGTAGACGTGATCGCTCATAAGGGATTCTCCGCTCGCGATGCGCGAAGACAAATCAAATCACCGCGGAGGACGCAGAGAACGCGGAGCATTTTTGACTTAGATCCCCTGCGCCCTCGGTGCTCTCGGCGGGGCATTTCATGAACTTTGCATTGAGCGCGACAGCGAGATTGATAGCCTCTCAATTGCCATGGCCGAAAACATCGAGTCCCATCTGATCGAGAAACGCGTTTTCAAACCGGCGGCTTCCTTCGCAAAAGCGGCGCGCATCGGCAGCCTGCAGCAATACCGCCGGATGTATCTCGAATCGATCGATCGGCCGGAGAAATTCTGGGCGCGCGAAGCGGGCGAGCTGGTCTGGCAAAAACGCTGGAAGAAGGTTCTCGAATGGAAGGCGCCGTTCGCGAAATGGTTCGCCGGCGGGAAGTTGAACATCTCGGAGAATTGTCTCGACCGGCATTTGACCGGCCCGAATCGAAACAAGGCCGCCATCCTGTGGGAAGGCGAGCCGGGCGATAAGAAGGCGCTGACCTATCAACAACTCCATCGCGAGGTCTGCCGTTTCGCGAATGTGCTGAAGCGAAACAAGATTCGGAAAGGCGATCGCGTCATCATCTACATGCCGACGATTCCCGAGACTGCCATCGCCATGCTGGGCTGCGCTCGCATCGGCGCGGTGCATTCGGTGGTCTTTGGTGGTTTCAGCGCCGACAGCATTCGCGACCGGATCGCTGATTGCGGCGCGGTGGCCGTGATTACGGCGGACGGCGGGTACCGGCGCGGCGCGATCGTGCCGCTCAAGAAAAATGTCGATGATGCGCTCCGCGGCGAGACCACCATCAAGCGCGTGATCGTTTTCCGGCGAGCCGGGAACGACGTGCACATCGAGGAAGGCCGCGATGTCTGGTGGCACCGCGAGATCGAATACGTGGATGCTCAATGCCCGCCCGTCCCGCTCGACAGCGAGCATCCATTTTACATTCTCTACACCAGCGGCTCGACCGGAAAGCCGAAAGGAATCCTGCACACGACGGCGGGATATCTCGTCGGGATTTATTCCACGATGAAGTACGTCTTCGATGTTCGCGATGACGATGTCTATTGGTGCACGGCGGATGTCGGCTGGGTGACCGGGCACAGCTACGTGGTCTACGGCCCGCTCACCAACGGTGCCACGACGCTAATGTATGAAGGCGCGCCAAATTGGCCCGAGCCGGATCGCTTCTGGAAGATCATTGAGGAATACGGCGTCAACGTCCTCTACACGGCGCCCACGGCGATTCGCGCGTTTATTCGGTGGGGCGATCAATGGCTGAAGAAGCACGACCTCTCGTCGCTGCGGCTTCTCGGATCGGTGGGCGAGCCCATCAATCCCGAGGCCTGGATGTGGTACCGGGAAAAGGTGGGCGGAGGCCGCTGCCCGGTGGTCGACACCTGGTGGCAAACGGAAACCGGCGCCATCATGATCACGCCGCTGCCGGGCGCGGTTCCAACGAAACCGGGCAGCGCCACGCTTCCCTTCTTTGGCGTCGATGCCGCGATCGTGGACGAAAAGGGGAAAGAAGTCGGTCCGAACGTGGGCGGCAAACTGGTCGTTAGGCGGCCATGGCCCTCCATGCTGCGCAACATTTACGGTGACAAGGAGCGCTACCGGAAACAGTACTGGAGCGAATTCAAAGGCATCTACCTCACCGGCGATGGAGCGCGGCGGGACAAGGACGGATATTTCTGGATCGTCGGCCGGATCGATGACGTGTTGAACGTGGCCGGACATCGCCTCGGAACATCGGAAATCGAGAGCGCGCTCGTTAGTCATGCCAGCGTCGCGGAAGCGGCGGTGGTGGGACGGCCCGATGAGCTAAAGGGCCAGGCCGTGGTCGCGTTCGTCACTTTGAAGGGAACGATCGTGGCCAGCGAGTCGCTCAAACAGGAATTGCGCAATCACGTCACCGTTCACATCGGAGCGATCGCGAAACCGGACGAGATCCGTTTCGCGGAGGCGCTTCCGAAAACACGCAGCGGCAAAATTATGCGGCGCCTGCTCAAAGAAGTCGCGAGCGGCAAGACGGTGACCGGCGACACGACGACGCTGGAAGACCTGAGCGTGCTGGCGAAACTGAGCTCGACGGAAGAATGAGGGCACCCTTGAAGCCGCTTGGCTTACGTCGTGTCGGGCGTAGCCTTCTCCCGTGAGTTTCATTCGAACAGGCCTGCGTGAGATCGGGCTGAAGATTCGCCGGCAGAAAACGCGGATGGCGTTGCGG
>JALYIN010000490.1 GCA_030775765.1 Verrucomicrobiota bacterium | reverse complement strand
CATAAGAGCGAGGATAGTACCAAGGGGGGCAACGGTGTCAACCTAACCCCCCGCAGCCCGAAAGGCGACTTTTTGAACATGACATGCGATCTACAGGCAATGAACGCCCCTGATAAGCCCGAAAACGTCGTCATCCTCGGGGCTTCCCCAAAACCGGATCGTTACGCCTACAAAGCCTTTGAGATGCTCCGCCGGCACGGGCACCGGCCGGTCCCGGTCAATCCGGCATTCGACGAGATCCTCGGCCAGAAATGTTATCCGAAAATCTCCGACGCGCCGAGGCCGATCGATACGGTGACGTTGTACCTTGGCCAGGCCCGCTCCGACCCACTCATCGAGGAAATCATCGCGGCCAAGCCGCGCCGCATCATTATGAATCCGGGGGCGGAGAATTACGCCCTGGCGGAAAAGGCGGAGGAAGCAGGCATCGAGGTGGTGGAAGGCTGCACCCTGGTGATGTTGCAGACCGGCCAGTTCTAATCTACGGCGCCTGCCAGCCGCGGCGAATCAGACTCACGGCGATGGCCGCCAGCAACAGCGAGATCAATTTCGAGACGCCCTTCATCCCCTGCTTGCCCATCCAGCGAGTGAAATGGCTCGCGTAACGAAAACCCACGCCGACCAGGAGAAGGTTCACGAGCAGGGCCAGGACGGTGAAGAGAATCCCGACCGTATCGACGAGCAGGAGCAACGCAGTCAGAAGCGCTGGTCCGGCGATCAGCGGCATCCCGAGCGGCACGACGCCGAAGGACTCGCCCGCATAACGGTTGCGTTCGCCCAGATCGAGAAGCTCGCGTACCGCGATTCCTAGGAGAATGAGGCCGCCCGCTACCTGAAAATCCGACACGGTGATCCCGAGGGCGCGAAAAATTACTTTGCCCAGGAAGATGAAGCCGACGGATACCGCCAGGCTCGTGATCAAGCCGAGCGTGCCTTCAACCTGACGGCGCTTGGTATCCGCGTCGCCGCTGAGCCCGAGAAAGATCGCGATCAGCCCGATCGGATCGATCGCAACAAAAAGCGGGATGAACGCAAGCAGGAATCTTTCGAGGTACGGTTGCATACCCAACGCGATCTCATCATGTCCTGGCGCTTTCCGCCAAGCGTGAAAACATGGTTTGCCGCGATTCCTCTATTACTGTCGTTCTGAGCGAGTCTCGCAGATGCGAAACGCATGCGCCGCTCCGGATGATAATCTTATCTATGAAATCATTATTCTGCCTTCTGGGTTGTTCGTTTCTGACAGCAATCGCGTTCGCCGCCGATCCGCCCGCGATTCCGAAAGAAGCCGCTGACGCTATTACTGCTGCCGATCTGTTGAAGCACATCAAGGTTCTCGCTTCCGATGAGTTCGAGGGGCGCGCCCCCGGTTCGAACGGAGAAGAGCTGTCAGTCAAATATATCTACGAGCAGTTTAAAGCGCTCGGTCTTAAGCCTGGAAACCCGAACGGCACCTACATCCAGGAAGTTCCGCTCGCCGGAATAAAGACCGCCCCGGTCGCCTCCTTCGTCGTTGGCGGTAAGAAAACGGAACTGAAATTCCCCGATGATTATGTGGCCTCGTCCGCCCGACTCCAGTCGGAAATCAAAGCGGAGAACACCGATATCGTCTTTGTTGGCTACGGCGTCGTCGCGCCCGAATTCGGCTGGGACGATTACAAGGACGTCGATGTCCGCGGCAAAACGATTCTGATGCTGATCAACGATCCGGCGATCCCCGATCCCGCCGATCCGGCGAAGCTCGACCCGAAAATGTTCAAGGGAAACGCGATGACCTACTACGGGCGCTGGACCTACAAATACGAAATCGCGGCCCAGAAAGGCGCCGCGGCCGCGGTGATCATCCATGAAACAGTGCCCGCGGCGTATCCCTATTCCGTCGTGATGTCGAGCTGGGCGAAGGAGAACTTCGAGATCGATGCGGCGGACAAAAACGCCGGCGCGGTCCAGGTCCGTTCCTGGATAACGCTTGATGTCGCGAAGAAATTGCTGGCGGATTGCGGCCAGGATTTCGCCGCGCTGAAAAAGGCCGCGCTCACGAAAGAGTTCCGCCCGGTCGCGCTGAATGCGAAGGCGAACTTCGAGCTGAAACAAACCGTGCGCCCGTTCAAGTCGCGCAACGTTATCGGCAAGCTGGAGGGGAGCGATCCGAAACTAAAAGATGAATGGATTGTGTATTCCGCGCATTGGGACCATCTCGGGAAACACGAAGAGCTGAAGGGCGATCAGATTTTCAACGGCGCGGCCGATAACGCCTCCGGCGTGGCCGGCCTTATCGAGCTGGCGATTGGCTACATGAAATTGAAGCCGGCGCCAAAACGTTCCGTGCTTTTCATGGCCACGACCGCGGAAGAAGCCGGCCTGCTTGGCGCGAAATTTTATGCGGAGCACCCTCTCTATCCACTCGAGAAAACGCTGGCCGATATCAACATGGATGGCCTCAGCCTCTGGGGGAAAACTCGCGATATCGAGGACATCAGCTTCGGCAATTCCGAACTCGACGACATGCTCGCAGCTGCGA
>JALYIN010000489.1 GCA_030775765.1 Verrucomicrobiota bacterium | reverse complement strand
ATGCAGTTGCCGCCGCCGCAAGCGGCGTTCGCGGGTGCGATGGGCATGACGGCTCGCAGCGTCTTGGTTGTGTTCGCCGAAGTGGTGAAATCCACCTTCATACGATAGAGATGCATGCCATCCGAATGGATCGAGGTGAAGATACCCGGCGCACCTCCCGGAGGCGGAGTGAACCCATCCAGGTCGGCGGGCATGTGGCCACCTTCCAAAGGATCGACGATGACCTGATAGGTGGCGGTCGCATCTCCAGCGAGCATCTTCGTCCGGTCCATGGCGCCGAAAGACCCGCCGACGAAGCTGCCGGCACTGGAAGAGGTAAAATGGTGGGCCATCACGTAGTAGGCATCTGTCCAGACGCCGTAGTGCGGATAGTCGCCGAAACTCCCACCGGGCACCTCGAACGCGTAGCGATTATAGGCCTGGGTGGCGTCGGCCGTTTGGGAAATGGCCACGCACTGATAGTACTTCCCGCTCACGGCCGTCGAAGTAAACTGCGAGATCAGCCATCGGTTTGCCAGCTTGTCATAGAGCACAACCGGATCGCCGGCATTCTGGGTCTCACACGGAGAGCCGCCAAAGCCTGCCCAGACTGTATTGATCGCGACCGGGCCAAGAGCCGACGTGGCTATCTTGGTGGTCCGGTTCAGCGACCAAATCTGATAGCGAGTGTTAACCGTCTCGACAAACTGGTCGTTGCCCACCGAGCCGTTGTTGTCCGGCGGATAACCTGATGTACCCGCGACGCCCGCGAAATTAAAACCGGTAGTGGGTGCTGCCGGGGCCTGAGGTTGGGCCGAAGCGCTCACGAAATCTCTGGGGGCGGGCGCAACTTGAGTCACCGGGTCCTGCCGATTCGAGTGAGGTATGCGCCAGGCTGGCAGCTCCAGTTCCGGGACCTGCTCCTGCGCGAACACTGGAGTCGAAACCTTGGCCAGCTCGATCAGCGGGGGAGATACGTCGAAGTTTGTGGGCGATAAGGTGTAAACGGTCTGGCCAAGTGCGTTGGTCTGCTGGGTAACGGTGTTTGACGCCCCGCTGGCCGGCTGCGTTTGTGCCGCCGAATTGGCGAGAGCCGCTCCGCTCCCGGAACTGTTTTGCACGCTCACGCTTTTCGAAGTGCCGCCCGTCTTTTTGTTCTTGGCTTTCCATCTCGCGTCGGCGCCATTCGGATTCTGCGAGTTAAATCGCATCTCAGCCGTTAGCTCCGGCCACGCGCCAAACGCCCTCACCGCCAGGGAAAAGCCGGCCAGGCAAAACGTAAAAGCGAGGAACACGCGGAAGTTCGTATAAGCCGATCGAGTAGAGAACGGTTCTTTCATAAGGGACGGGACTGCCTATTTTTATTCAGATCGAAACGGACCCGCACGAGTCTGCATCCCGCCCAGGCTATTCTCTCGAACGTCAGTGACGAAATCGGGTCGTTCTTATGTAGGCTATGGAAACGTGTCCAGATTTTTATTTAGTTTCCGGTAAAATAATTTCCTGCGCCCGGCACGGTTACATTCGCGGCCAGCCGCCGCGAACTGCAAGCTGGCAGCCCGCGCTCTCCAGTGCTATCGCATTTTCACGCGTGTCGACCTGAATACCATTGCGTTGCGCATGAAATTCAAGCTTTCACTGGACTGGCTCCTCATTTTTGTCCCGATCGCATTGGTCCTCCGTTTCGTGCCCGCGCTCTCGAATCCGACCGTGCTCTTCATCTGCTCGGCGATCGCCATCGTCCCGGTGGCGGGATGGATCGGACGCGCGACGGAAGAACTCGCGGCGCGCGTCGGCGAAGGACTCGGCGGGCTCTTGAATGCTACGTTCGGGAATGCGGCCGAGCTGATCATCGCCGGTATCGCGCTTTCGAAAGGACTCACCGGGGTGGTGAAGGCGTCCATCACCGGCTCCATCATCGGCAACATCCTCCTCGTCCTCGGTCTCTCGGCACTTTTCGGTGGCATCAAGCACAAGGAACAGGCCTTCAATAAGAGCGGAGTCCGCACGTCCGTGGTCTCGCTTTCGCTGGCCGCAATTGCGCTCATCATCCCGACGGTCTTTCACATGACTGCGGCGGCCAGTCCGAGCGGCTGGGCGCCGAATGTCGAACATAAGCTCTCGTTAGGCATCGCCATCGTTTTGTTCGTCACCTATCTCTGCGTGCTGGTCTTCACGCTCGGGACCCATAAGCATTTCTTCATCGGCTGCGAAGGCGAACTCGAACAGCACGTGGCGCACTGGTCGCGAATGAAATCTGTTGTCGTCCTGGTGATTGCCACCGGAGTCGTCGCGCTTCTTTCCGAGTTCCTGGTGGGAACAATCGAAGCCGTCCGCCATTCGATCGGCATCACCGAAGTGTTCGTCGGCGTGATCGTCGTCGCCATTGTGGGCAACGCCGCCGAGCACTCGACCGCGATCGTCATGGCGATGAAAAACAAAATGGACCTCAGCGTCGGAATAGCGATCGGCTCCAGCCTCCAGGTCGCGCTCTTCGTCGCGCCGCTCCTGGTTTTCCTTTCCTATTTCATGGGCCGTCCGATGAACCTGGAGTTCTCGTTGCCGGAAATCTTTGCCGTGGTCGCGTCCGTTTACATCATCTTCCAGATCAGCGGCGACGGCGAAACAAACTGGATCGAAGGCGTCCAGTTGCTCTCGGTCTACCTGATCCTCGGCATTCTCTTCTTCTATCTGCCCGAACCGCATATCGGAACGGAATCGCCCCTGCCATAAGGCGAACGTTGAGCGCCGCGGCTACAACACCGCCGGCTCTTTTCGTTTCCGCAACGAATGAACGATGAAGCAACAGACCGCGATGAAGATGCAGGAGTCGGCCACGTTGAAGGCCGGAAACGGATGCGCGAAGGGCACGTGCAGATCAAAGAGCGCGAAATCGATGACGTGGCCCTGAACGAAGCGGTCGGTCAGGTTCCCCATGATTCCGCCCAGGAGCAGAGCCATGGAAACATCGCGCAGCGGATCGCGTGAGCGGGTGCGCCGTAGGAGCAGCGCCAAAACGAAAACAAACGCGACACACGACAGCACGATGAAGAACCAGTTGTTGTTCTTGAAGGAACCAAACGCCGCGCCGTCGTTAGTGACATGCACGATGGCAAAGAAATCCGGGATGATGACGTGAATATCCTCGGCACCCACCAGGCGCAGAACGAGCGCCTTCGTGATTTGGTCCATCGCGTAGAGCGGAAGCGAGAGGAGCAGGATGTATTTCATTTTGCGAGGTTCTCGACGACGGCTTCGCAGCGATCACACAGTTCCGGATGCGCTGTGCTCTTTCCTACCGCCGGCCTATGCCGCCAGCAGCGCGCGCACTTTAAATAAGCGGTCTTCGAAATGAATGCGCTGGGTTCTTTGCCCGACTGAAGGGTCAGGTCGCTGAGGATGAAGAACTCTTCCAGTTCCTCTTTCGAAACGGCGCTGATCGTCGCCTCGTCGCAAGTCAGCGTCACCGCCGCTTCGAGCGCGTTGCCAATCAGCTTCTCCTGTCGCGCGCGTTCGACGGCTTGTCCGATGAGGCCGCGCAGATTCAGCAGATGAGCGACTCGTTCGCGCGCCTCCGGATTTTGAAAATCCGGGGACTCCTCAGGAAATGTCCTTACGTGCACCGAATCCGAGCCCAAATATCCCCATGCTTCTTCCGCCGTGAAAACGAGGATCGGCGCCAGCAACCGACAAAGCGCGTCGACGATGCGTTGCATTGCCATCTGCGTCGCGCGACGTCGCCCCGCTCCCGCCGCATCGCAATACATCCGGTCTTTCGTGATATCGATGTAGAGACTACTGAGATCGACTGCGCAGAATTGGTTCAGCGTGTGATAGACCTTGTGAAACTCGTAGGCCGCATAAGCCGCGCGGCATTCCGCGATCACATTCTCCAGCCGATCCAGAATCCAGCGATCGACGAGAGTTGCAGCCGGGATCGTCGATCCCGGTGACGCAGGCTCTGATCGGCCGGGATCACCGATCCCGGCTACAGGAGAACCGGAAAGATTTCCCAGCAAAATCCGAAGCGTATTCCGGATGCGCCGATAGGTGTCTCCCAGCCGCGTGAACATTTCTTCCGAGAATGGAACGTCATCCGCGTAATTGATGCTACTCACCCAAAGCCGGACGATGTCGGCGCCGTGTTTGGCCACGAAATGGCCGGCGTCCATCGGCTTGCTGTAGCTGCTCGATTTCGAAATCTTTTTGCCGTCGACATCGACGACGAAGCCGTGCGTGACGCAGGTTTTGTAAGGCGAGCGGTTGTGCAACGCGATGCTCGTCATGAGTGACGATTGAAACCAGCCCCGGTGTTGATCGGTCGCCTCGAGATACATATCCGCCGGATCACGCAGTTCCGGATTCGTCGCCAGGACAGCCGCATGCGAAACCCCGGAATCGATCCAGACGTCTATCGTATCGGTGCGATGGCGGGTGCCTTCCGGCAATCCGAGTTCCCGCGCCAGCGCGGCGTCATCCAGCTCGAACCAGACATTCGAACCGCGTTCCGACACGATGTCTGCGAGCTTCCGGATCCATTTCGGATCGAGGATCGTTTCGCCTTCGGCGGAATAAAAAACCGGGAGCGGAACTCCCCAGCTGCGTTGCCGCGAGATCACCCAGTCGGGCCGCGATTCCACGGTGCCGGAGATTCGGTTCTCTCCCCACGGCGGAATCCAATGCACACCTTTGATGGCCGCCAGCGCATCGGCGCGCAGGTCGTCGATGCGGATGAAGAACTGTTCCACCGCGCGAAAGATGATCGGTGTTTTCGAGCGCCAGCAATACGGATAGGAATGCTGGTAGGGTGATTCACTGAGGAGCATCCCTTTTTCGCGCAGGAGCGCGACGATATCGGGGTTGGCGTCGAAAACGTATTTGCCGGCGAGGTCGGGCAATCCTGCTTCATCCGTGTAACGGCCGTGATCATCCACTGGCGACAAAATCTGCAGTCCGTGCTTTCGGCCTAACGAGTAATCGTCCTCGCCGTGACCAGGCGCGATGTGGACCGCTCCGGTGCCCGTATCCATCGTGACAAAATCCGCGGCGAAGATGGCGGAAGTGCGCGGGAGAAATGGATGTTGCGCGGCGAACCCTTCCAGTTTGCTGCCGGGAAACGAGTTGAGTGGTTCGCCAGTCGGTTCAAATCCAGTCGCAGCGCAAAACGCTTCCACGAGCGAGGCCGCCAGGACGAGCATTTCGGATACGCCCTCCTTACGGAATTCGCGCATCACGTACAGTTCCTTCGGATGGACCGCGATGGCGAGGTTCGCCGGCAAGGTCCACGGCGTCGTCGTCCAGATCGCGATGCTCGCCTTGCCCGCGAGATCGCCGCTAACGATCGGAAACTTTACGTAAACCGTCGTGTCTTCCCGGTCCTGGTATTCCACTTCGGCTTCGGCAAGCGCGGTCTGCGCGCCGGTGCTCCAGAAAACCGGCTTCAGGCTTTCGTAAACGAGACCCTTTTCGACAAAGACTGCGAAAGCGCGAAGGATCTCCGCTTCGTAGGACGGATTCAGCGTCAGGTACGGATGTTCCCAGTCGCCGAAGACGCCGAGCCGCTTGAATTGTTCGCGCTGGATGTCGACGAATTTTCTCGCGAACGCTTCCGATTTTTTCCGCACCTCGAGCGGTGACAGCCCGCGCGATTCCTTCACTACCTTGAATTCAATCGGCAACCCGTGGCAATCCCATCCCGGTACATACGGTGCGCGAAAACCGGCCATCGTTTTCGATTTCACCACGAGGTCCTTGAGGATTTTGTTGAGCGCCGTGCCCATGTGAACGTCGCCATTTGCAAACGGTGGCCCGTCGTGCAGGACGAATAATTCCGCACCGGCCCGCGCCTTTTGGATCTGGGCGTAAAGCCCAGCCTCGTTCCACTGCTTGAGCATTTCCGGCTCGCGCGTCGTCAGGCTTGCCTTCATCGGAAAATCCGTTTTCGGCAGGTTGAGCGTGTCCTTGTAATTCTGGCTCATGCGCGGAGCGGCGAGGGTAACATCCGACGCGCGAGTAAGCAACGAACGTGGCCCGCGAAGCTACCGGGTTTTAAAAAACGGTGCGATCGAGCAGCCAATAGCCGCCCGCGAGCGCAACCGCCAGGGAGAGAGCCGGGACGCCAACGCGTCGAAACGAATCGTTCCGGCGCAGGAACCACGCGACCGGCAGGATAATGGCCGCGACGCTTAACTGGCCGAGTTCCACGCCAGAGTTGAAGGCGACGAGCGGTATGATTGCGGCCGAGCCTGAGTTCGCCACCCCCATCTCCCGCAGCACCGAGGCAAATCCCAAACCGTGAATGAGACCGAAAGCGAAGGTGAGGAGGGCGCGTCCGCGCATCGGCTTGGCGCCACGGAAAATGTTTTCGACGCCGACATAAAGAATCGAAGCAGCGATCGCGGCTTCGACAAAGCGGCTCGGCAGATTAACCAGGCCGAACGTGGAGAGAGCCAGAGTGAGTGAATGCGCGGCCGTGAAACAAGTGATCAGCAACGCCGCCGTCCGGCCGGTTTGGCACATGACAAGCAGTCCGAAGAGAAACAGCAGATGATCGTAACCGGTCAGAATGTGACGGATGCCGAGAAGCAGGAACTCGAGAAAGCCTTCGCGACTCGGCGGACTGCTGTCACTGGCTTGCAGCGCAAGCCGCGCGCTATCTTCTCGCGCGCTCAGCAGCAGGCGGGACAGTTCGCGTCCGTTCCCATCGCGAACGGTGAAAACCTGCCGATGACCGAACGGCAAGTCCTTTAGGAGCGGCGAACGGAAAGTAAGAGTGGGCGCGATGGCTGCGCGCGGGAAAGTAAACTGAAACTCGACATTGTTGTTTGCGTCGGTGCTCGCATGCGCGTGACTCGGCGTCACCGTGACCGCGTCGAGTTGCACCAGCACAGCGCGGTCGAGTAATTCTTGCGCCTGCGCCGTGATGTTCGCGATGTCACGCTGGTTGAAAGTCAGCACGACGTTGATCCGCTCGTTCCCGAGCTCAACGTTCGCGGAGCTAAGTCCGGGATCGTGGGCAAACGCCGATGACGCTCCGATTACGGCCGCCGTCCATGTGGCAGCACGCAGGAATAGATTGTTCAGGTTGAGGTGGCGCATCCAAGAAATCAGGCCGGCCAGGGATTGCCTGACCGGCCTGTTTAACCAACTTATGCCAATCTGAATTCCTTCTAGTCGAGATCGTATGCTTCGATCACGGCGTTGCCGGTGGTGTTATTCTTGCCGCGCAGCACCGTGGTGTACTCGCCCGGTGACAAGGTCAGGACAATCGCTGACTCGGCATCCCGCGTAGGCGCGAGGCCGGTCGCGGAGATGTTCGCCTGGTCGGTGTCTTTCCAGTTATCGTTCGAGCCGATCTTGTTGCCGTTCTGGTAAACCTCGATCGTCGGATCTTGGAGCGGATTCGGAACGTTGCTGCTGGTTAACGAAGGACCGATCCCGCGCACGATGACGCGCTTGTTCGTGTTGCCGCCGATGATGATGCCGCCGATCAACACATTGTCGCCCGTCTGGACTGGTCCGCGGGTCGAGATGTTCTTGAATCGGTTGTTGGTCACCGTTCCGGCGATGCTGTGATGCTCGTGATTGCGGCCGTTATGAGGCGTGCCGGCATACGGGAACACCTTGTTATAGACGCTGTCGTTCTTGCTAACGTTATCGATGCCGTCCGCTGAGCGGATCGTCGGGTTATTCGGATCGCGCAGGTCGCTGATGATTGCTGTCACTGCGATATCGACGACATCGTCACCGAAACGCCGACCATTCGGCCAGCCGCCGGGAATTGTTCCCTGGCCACCAAATCCGGGCTGCACCTTGCTGGTGAGGACGTCGCCGCCGAAAATGCCGAGACGCGAGAAGCCGGAGTCATCGGGGTTCGCTCCGAAATCGGCGCCGCCGCCGGCGAGCCGCGCCGAATTCGTCGAAAGATCGACCTTGATCAAGTCAGGAATGAAGATGCCGACCAGGTCGGTTCGATTCGTTTCCCGCGCCACGGTCTGGCCCTTGAACACGATCGTGTTGATCAACTTCGCCAGCTCAGGCGTGGACGCATATTTCTGGAACAGGCTTGCATCGCTGCTGGGCTGGGTGCGGCTGTAGAGATCCTTGTCCCGAAGCGCGACGAGGCCTTCGTTGAAGAGCGGATTACCCTGACGTCCGACTTGGACAAAGGGCCCGGTCAAAGCCGGCGCGGTTGAGTTCGCGCCATCAGTCAGCACGCGGGTCGATTGACGGCTCGTCGTGGCGTAAACGCCCACGATCTGCTGATCGGTCCCGAGCTCGGCCAACGGAATCTCGAGTGCAATGGTGTGCACGTTGAAACCCGCCTGGCTGTCGAAGCTCGCTTTCCCAGTGCGAAATTGCAGGAGGTCGAAGACCGCCTGAACGTCCGCGTAGAAACCATCTTCACGCTGGCCGGCAAATGAGCGATATCCGCTGGCTAACGTTTTCACGGTTTGCGCCGTGTAAGCATCCAACGCCGCGGCCGAGGAAACTCCCGGACGCGCGACATTTTCTCCGTTGTCGCCCACTTCGTAACGCGGAGTCGCGATACCCTGGTTATTCGGCGGAACGATGCCGGTGCCGAGAACTGTGGTGACGTTGGTCTTCCGATTCACCTTTGTGACCGTATACGTCTGCGTCAGGTTCTGATTGGCGTCGTTCACGTTTTGAATTACGCCGAGGAACGATTGCAG
>JALYIN010000488.1 GCA_030775765.1 Verrucomicrobiota bacterium | reverse complement strand
ATCCAGGACCGCGCGAGCGACATTCACTTCGAGCCATTCGAGAACGAATTCAAAATTCGCTACCGCGTGGACGGCGCACTTTACGAAATGGCGCCGCCGCCGCGGCACCTGGCGCTGCCGGTTATCTCCCGGGTGAAAGTGATGGCAAACATGAACATCGCCGAGCGCCGTCTGCCGCAGGACGGGCGCATCCAGAAAAATGTCGCCGGCAGAAATATCGATCTCCGCGTCTCGACGTTGCCGACGCAATTCGGCGAAAGCGTTGTCTTGCGCGTGCTCGATCGTTCGACGGTGAATCTGGACCTCGAAGCGCTCGGCCTCCCCGATCACATCTACCATGACGTCCTCGAAATCATCCATCGGCCCAACGGCATCTTTATCGTCACCGGGCCGACGGGCTCGGGAAAAACGACAACTCTTTATTCCTGTCTCCGCCGGATCAACACGATCGATTCGAAGCTGCTTACGGCGGAGGAACCAATCGAGTACGACCTGGAAGGAATCGTGCAGTTGCCGGTGAACGAAGCGATCGGCCTCACCTTTGCCCGGGCGCTCCGCGCTTTTCTGCGGCAGGACCCCGACCGGATCATGGTAGGCGAAACGCGGGATCTCGAGACGGCGCAGATTTCCATCCAGGCTTCGCTCACCGGCCATCTCGTTTTCACCACGCTTCACACCAACGACGCTCCGGGCGCGATCACGCGCCTGATCGACATGGGCGTGGAACCGTTCCTGATCTCGTCCACCCTCGAGGCCGTGCTCGGACAACGGCTGTTGCGGAGCATTTGTCCGCACTGCCGCGCGACGTATCAGCCGACGGAAACGTTGCTGGAACAGCTCGGCCTTTCCCGCCGCAATATCGGCGCGAAGAATTTTTTCTACGGCAAAGGCTGCGACGCCTGCAACCAGACCGGCTACAAAGGCCGCAAAGGAATTTACGAGTTGATGAAGATCACCGATCCGCTGCGGGAATTGATCAACGAACGGGCGCCCACGGTGATGCTGAAGGAAAAGGCGGTCGAACTCGGGATGGTGACGCTGCGGCAAGATGGATTGCGCAGCATTTTCGCGGGTGATACGACGATCGAAGAAGTCCTGAAATATACGTGACCGGCCTTCGGCCGAAAGCTCCAAAAACCAAGCACCAGGAAGCCCGTGGCGCGCAGTTGATTTGAGATTTGGTGCCTGGAGCTTCTTTCGAGCTTGGATGTTGGAGCTTGGAGCTTTAGAACGAGAACGCTGGTTCCTCCCATGCCTCGGTTCACCTACATCGCTCTTGATGCGCGCGGACACGAGTCCACCGGGCTGGTGGATGCGGGTTCTACGAATGAAGCCATCGGCGAACTGCGCCGGGCCGGGTATTTCCCGACGCACGTTTACGAAGAAGAAGCGACGGTCGCGGTAACGACAAGAACGTCGCGCAAAACCAAGGCGTCGCGCGCGGAGCGAAAGGCGGGCCGCAAGAACATCATCCTGTTCCAGAGACGGACGGTGAAGCCGAAGATCCTGATGATTTTCACCCGGCAACTCGCGACCTTGATCGACGCCGGGTTGCCGTTACTCCGCGGCCTGAACGTGCTCGCGAAACAGGAGCGCGACTCGGTGTTGAAAGGAACGATTAACAAACTCACGGATTCCGTCCAGGGCGGAAGCACGTTTTCGGAAGGGCTTACGCAGCACCCGCGCATTTTCAACGATCTCTACGTCAACATGGTGAAAGCCGGCGAGCTGGGCGGCGTGCTCGAAGTAGTCCTGACGCGCCTCGCCGAGTTCCAGGAAAAGGCCCAGAAGATTAAGAACAAGGTCGTGGCCGCGATGGTTTATCCGATCATCGTGCTCGTGCTCGCACTGGGGATCATGACGTTCCTGCTCGTGTTCATCGTGCCCCGGTTCCAGGCGATTTTTCACGACATGCTAGGCGACAAGCCGCTGCCTGCGATCACGCTTTTCGTCATCGCCATTAGCGAATTCATGCAGAACCACTGGGCGATCCTGCTCAGCGTGGTGGTGGCACTAAGCGTCGGATACAAAATATCCGCGCGGACCGCTGCGGGGCGGGCGGTGCTCGATCGCGTCAAGCTGCGGATGCCGCTCTTCGGCGATTTAATCCGCAAGACTTCCATCTCGCGTTTTTCGCGCACCCTCGGAACGCTGGTGACGAGCGGCGTCCCGATCCTGCAGGCGCTCACCATCACGCGCGAGACCGCCGGCAACAGCGTGATCGCGCGCGCCATCTCTCAGGTGCACGACAGTGTAAAGGAAGGCGAATCGATCGTGTTGCCGCTCGAGACCAGCGGCGCCTTTCCGCCGATGGTGATCAGCATGATCGACGTCGGGGAAGAAACCGGCCAGTTGCCCGAGATGCTCTTGAAGATCGCCGAAGTTTACGACGACGAGGTGGACAATTCCGTGGCCGCGATCACCTCGCTGCTGGAACCGGTCATGATTGTCTTTCTCGCGGCGGTCGTGGGAACGATCGTGATCGCGCTGTTCATGCCGCTGATTAGCATCATCAGCGGGTTGCAACAGCAGTCGTGATCGTGAAACGCGAAGGTGCCTTCACGCTCGTCGAGCTGCTGGTCGTCATGGTGATCATTCTCATTCTGGGAGGTCTCATTCTCGCGACTTCCGGTTACGTGCAGAAAAAAGGGAAACATTCGCGAGCCCAGGCCGAGATCGCGGCTTTGTCGGCCGCGCTGGAGAATTACAAAGCGGATAATGGAGTGTATCCGCGAGATGGGGTGACCGACGGCCTCGATGTTACCACGCCGACTCTTTCCGATTACGACGCACCCAGTCTAAAGTTATACGAGTATCTCAGCGGCGATTCAAACCACGACCGAGTGGCGGAATCGAAGATTTATTTTCCTTTCAAGCCGAACCAACTGAGTCCGACGGATCGAACGCAGGCCGTCACATCAATCCGAGACCCGTTTGGGAATCCGTACGCCTACTCTACAAGGAAGGCTTCGGATCCGACAAAAAACGGATTCAATCCTACGTTCGATTTGTGGAGCATCGCAGACGGCGCGCCCGGAACTGACTCCACCAAATGGGTCAAGAACTGGTGACCAAAAAAACTACCGCGCGTCGGTATGCACCACGATGACGACGCGGCGGTTCGGGCGCTGACGCTCGATCTCGGCTTGTTCTTGGGGCGAATCCACCACCGCGGGACGCGGGGCGACGAGGAATTTGCTGGCACCATAACCCCTCGTGCCGATCTGCGCCGGATTGATCCCCATTACGTCGACGAGATATTGCTTCACGCTGTCGGCGCGGCGCTGGCTTAGCTCAAGGTTGTAATCCGGCGATCCTAACGAATCGGTGTAGCCCTCGACGCTGAACGTTGCTTTCGGATTGCGCTTGATCAGGGTGGCGAGTTTTTGCAATTGCGAGATCGAGCTCGGCTGCAAATCCGCACTGTCGTAGGCGAAAAGTTGATCGTCCGGCATCCGTAATTTCGTGCCGGAACCAAGCGGCCCCTTCTGCGAGAGCAAGGAATCCAGATCACTAAACCCCAGCACCTTGTTCCGCGTCGGCCCGGCGCTGTCGCCGGGAAGTTTGGTGAATGTGTTCGGGCGTTTGATCGTCGTGCTCGTCGCCAGCTCGGTCCCCGTCAAAGCCGGCTGCGGCCGTCCCGAGGTCGCGGAA
>JALYIN010000487.1 GCA_030775765.1 Verrucomicrobiota bacterium | reverse complement strand
GTTCCTGGCCCGGCATGAGATCGAGATCATCGCTTCCATGCCATGCTATTCGCCGGAAAACGTGAATGCCCAGCGCGGCAGCGGCGTGTTCGACGCAAGCATCAAGGCGCTCCAGCTCTTGAACTCGTTAGGTTACGGCCGCGAGCCGCAGCTTCCGCTTCATCTCGTTTACAATCCGAATGGCGCCTTCCTCCCCGGCCCACAGGAAAAACTCGAAGCCGATTACAAACGCGAGCTGAAGGAACATTTCGGGATCGTCTTTAACAAACTCTACACGATCACCAACCTGCCGATCGCGAGGTTTGCTTCTTACTTGAAGAACAACAACCTGCTCAGTGATTACATGGCGGTACTGAACGACGCGTTCAATCCCGCGACGGTGAACGGGCTGATGTGCCGCAATACCATTAACGTGAGCTGGCAGGGCGAGGTCTTCGATTGCGACTTCAACCAGATGCTGAAAATGCAATGGCGTGAGCAGGGACAGGGCTTGCGTCTTTGGGACGTCGATCCCGCGCAGGTGGAAAACCGGGAGATCGCAACGGGCGACCATTGCTTCGGCTGCACCGCCGGCGCCGGCTCGAGCTGCGGCGGCGCGCTGGTGTAATGCTGTTGGAGCCGGGATCGGTGATCCCGGCCGTCCCAGCGGAATCTTTCTCGGTTGGGATCGATGATCCCGCCTACAGAAGATCCTTTGGCGCGCGCCTGCGCCAGGCGATCTCCATCGCGCGCTTCAACGTCGCATTGGCAACCGCGCCGAGATTTACCGCGGTGCTGCCCCTTTTTCCCCACGCACCCTTCGTCGGCGTAAACACCTTCGGATGACTCTCTACAAAACGCGCTTGTTCCTCCGGAGGCAGGATCACCATGCCGTGGTCGTCATCGGGATAACCGAGCGTCGCAAAAATCTTTCCGCCCACCCGGAAATCGGGATGACTCATGTGCGCGCTTTCCTCGGCCTCCGGCAGGCTTAACGCGATGCGGCGAAAGTCGGCGGCGGTCATGGTCTTGGTCGTGTGGGAACGTAAGTCATGATGACGACCTTTTGTTCGCGGTAGCTGGTATGTTCCTGCAAGGCCCAACCGAGCGCGGCGTAAAACTTTTCGCTGTGAACGGTGTATAAATAGAGAAGCGGGACCTCGAGCTTCCCGGCCTCGACCATAATTCGCCGCACCAGCTCGGCGCCGATTCCTTTTCGGCGATGTTGTTCGCCGACGAACACGCCGGCCAGCCACGGCGTCAATTCCATCCGCGTCTCCATGTCATGAAGCACGAGGCTCGCCGAGCCGAGGACCTCACCCCCCTCCAGCGCGACAACCGTGAGCGGAATGCGATCGCGATTGGAGTAGCCTTGGAGACGGGCCTTGCGTTGTTCGACGGTGTCGCCTGCGCGAAGATGGCCCCACTCGCGGTGTTGCCATTCGGCCAGGATCGGAAGCGCGTCCGGATAATCGGCAAGATATTCGATGTTCATGAGCGGTTGCTTTCGAATCTAGCAACTGTCATTGACCGATGCTGTCATTTCTTTCACGCTCCCCACCATGAAATCGCTGGTTCTCGTTTTCCTGCTCGCTCTCTCGTTCCTGGCAACCGCCTCTTTCTCTCGCGCGCAGGAAACATCCCCCGCCCCGACCGCGCCACCTGCTCCATCCATCGCGCCCGGCACCGACCCGGCGACGGCCACCCGCGCCTGGCTCGACACCGTTCCGGCCGACAAGCGCGCCCGCTCCGATGCCTACTTCGAAGGCGGCTACTGGCTGCTCCTCTGGAATTTTCTAGTGAGCATCGGCATTTCGCTTCTCCTGCTGACCACCCGCATTTCCGCACGGCTGCGCGATTGGGCCGAAAAAATCTCGGGGAAAGCGATGGGGTTGTTCGGCGCCGGCCGGTTTCGCCGAATCATGGAGTGGACCTTCCTCAACGCGCTCCAGGTGCTGCTCTACTCGATCCCTCTGCTGTTGCTGTTGAACATTTTGGGCTTCCCGTTGCACGCCTACGAACATTTCTTCCGGGAACACGCCTACAACATGGCGACCCAAACCTTCGGTCAATGGTTCGCCGAGCAACTGGTCGCGCTCCGGGTCGGGCTGATTCTCAGCTGCGTCGCCCTGATTGTTCTTTATTTTGTGTTCCGTCACGCGCCCCGCACCTGGTGGGTCTGGGGAACGGTGGCGGCGGTCGTCCTGGCCGCGGCGGCCTCGATGTTGTTTCCGGTTTATGTCGAACCGCTCTTCAATAAATACACGGAGCTCACCGACCCAAAAATCAAAGACCCGATTCTCGCCCTGGCCCGGGCTAACGAAATTCCGGTTACGAAGGTTTACGAAGTCGACGCCTCACGGCAAACCAAGCGGGTCAGCGCGAATGTATCCGGTTTTCTCGGGACGACGCGCATTGCGTTAAACGACAACCTGCTCAAGCAATGCACCCTGCCCGAGATCCGCGAAGTGATGGCCCACGAGATGGGCCACTACGTTTTGAACCACGGTTTCAAACTCGTTCTCTATTCGGGCATCTCTTTCCTGTTCGCGTTTGGGCTGGCCCGCATCTTCTTTGACGGCGCCGTGCGGCGCTGGGGCACACGCTGGGGGGTCCGTGGAATTGCCGACCCGGCGGGGCTGCCCTTGTTCTCGTTGATTCTGACGACAATATTTTTTGTTCTTACTCCCGTCTCTAATTCGGCCGTGCGCGTGACCGAGCGTGAAGCAGACGCTTTCAGCATCAACAC
>JALYIN010000486.1 GCA_030775765.1 Verrucomicrobiota bacterium | reverse complement strand
CTTATCGCAGTTAGCCACGTCCTTCATCGCCTATTGGCACCAAGGCATCCATTATGTGCTCTTTGTAGCTTGATCAATCTGTAGAACGCCAAAATCGTTTCCGATTCCGCGCTCAAACTTGATAACTGAAACTCTCACGGGCCTGGAGATCTTAACCTCCAAGCCGTTAATTTTCAGACTCAGCTCTTAAAGTTGTATTTACTACCCTGTATGTTGATATCAAAGAACCAGCGGCCCTGTGCCTCTTCTGACCCGCAAAAAAAACCCAATTCTTCTCCGGCGATGATTTCCGTTTGGTTTGCCCGCCGTCGCTTTCGCTTCGGACGGACCGTTCATCATGCCGGGACAAAATTGAGTTCCAATTTGCAGTCCCAAAATAGGCCAGAACCAACTCTCTTGTCTTGCGACCCGGGAGTCCCGCTTCAGGCGGGGTCAGCAACCTAGCCAGACAAAATCGAGCGTCAACCGCCAAAATCGAATTTTTTAGGGAAAAACGAAGATTTCCGTCGCGGCCCCCAGCTTTCACCAGCCCCGTGCGTTCCCCGATACGCGATATTCCCATTGCTTGTCTGGCGAAATGAATCGGCGCTTTTCAGAGTTTTCTTCGTGTGCGTGGAGAACGGTTGGGACTGCCAGCAGCCAAAGCAGCGGGGACAAAGTTCGCAAAGAGAAAATGCGCTTGATGGCCAACGATAGTGTCGACATCTACTCGTTGGCAATTAGCGTTGCCAAATGCAACGCAGGGACGGCCGCGCGCGGGATCAAATTCGCCCAATTTCTTTCGAGCTTGGGATCGCGCCGAACGCGAGCGGATCAGTCCTGGTGGCGATGGGAAATACGCGCGTCATTTGCGGAGTGATGATTGAGGATACGGTGCCGCGTTGGATGAAAGAGCGGGGAGTGACCGGCGGCTGGCTCACGGCCGAGTATTCGATGCTGCCGTATTCGACCAATACCCGGAAGCCACGCGATATCGCCAAAGGCCGGCTCGACGGCCGGAGCACAGAAATCCAACGGCTCATCGGGCGATCGTTACGCTCCGTCGTCGATCTCGAAAAAATTGGGCCTCGGACGATGTGGATCGATTGCGACGTGCTCCAAGCGGATGGCGGAACCCGCACGGCGGCGATCACGGGCGCGAGCCTGGCCGTGGCCGTGGCTTGCCGCAAATTGATCGATGAAAGAAAGATCGACTCCTCTCCGGTTCGGAAACTGGTCGCCGCCGTAAGCGCCGGTGTCCTTGGCGGGATGACGGTCGTGGATTTGAATTACGAAGAGGACAAGGCGGTAACGGTGGATTTCAACCTCGTCGCGACGGAGGATGGCGAGTTTGTCGAGATGCAGGGCTCCGGCGAGGAGGCGACATTTTCGAGTGATGAGCTGGCGGAAATGCTGGTTCTGGGGAAAAAGGGAATCGGAGAATTAATTGCCGCGCAACGCGCGGTGCTGGCATCATTGATGGTGGGAGGGAAATGACACGAGCGCTGATTACTGGGATTACGGGGCAGGACGGGAGTTATCTCGCGGACCTGCTTTTGGAAAAAGGCTATGAAGTCCACGGCATAATCCGGCGGGCGAGCACGTTCAACACGTCGCGGATTGATCATCTCTACGCGGACCCGCACATCAACGGCGTCCGTTTATTCCTCCACTACGGCGACCTTGCGGATTCTGTGAACCTCGTGAAGCTGCTTTACGAATTGAAGCCGGACGAGATTTACCATCTCGGCGCCCAAAGCCATGTGCGGGTGAGTTTCGACATCCCCGAATACACCTCGGACGTGACCGGCGTGGGCACGATCCGGATCTTGGAAGCGATTCGCGAAACCGGAATCCGCTCGAAGTTTTACCAGGCATCGAGCAGCGAAATGTTCGGCAAGGTGCAGGAGGTGCCGCAGACCGAAACCACGCCCTTCTGGCCGCGCAGCCCGTACGGCGTAGCCAAGCTGTTCGCGTATTGGGCCACGGTAAACTACCGGGAAAGCTACGGGCTCGCCGCCAGCAATGGTATCTTGTTCAACCATGAGAGTCCGCGGCGTGGCGAAACTTTCGTCACCCGCAAGATCACGCGGGCAGTGGCCGCGATTAAGCTCGGCCTGCAAAAGGAGCTTTTCCTGGGCAACCTCGACGCGCAACGAGACTGGGGTTACGCGCCCGAATACGTCGAGGGGATGTGGCGCATCGTGCAGGAAGGCTCGGGCGACGATTTCGTGCTCGCGACGAACGAGACGCATACGGTGCGCGAATTCGTTGAGAAGGCATTCGGTCGCGTGGATCTGGATTGGAAAGAATACGTGAAGCACGACGACCGCTACGAGCGGCCCGCGGAAGTGGACCTGCTGATCGGTGACGCCTCAAAGGCGAAGAAGGTCCTTGGTTGGGAACCGAAGGTGCGGTTCCACGAATTGGTGCAGATCATGGTGGACGCGGACGTGGAGATGCTCTCCCGGACATCCGCGCGCGAGCAGCTCGGCAGATTGCGGTAGTTTCGACTTAATGGGACGACACAGAGGTCGTGCCACCAGGGCCGGCCGCGGCCGGTAATGAGGTGGCCAGCGGCGCGTTCAGGATCGTGACGCGCGCTTGTGGTCCCACGATGTCGTAAAGCTGGATCACGTCGCGCGAGCGCATGCGGATGCAGCCGAAGCTGGCGCGTGTGCCTATGTTTCGTTCCTCCGGCGTGCCGTGGATATAAATGTAACGGCTGTAGGCATTCGCATTCTGGGCTTCGAGTCCGCGCAGCCACAGGATCCGCGTTACGATCGGATCGCGACCCGGCGCATCGGGCGCCAGGATTTCGCCGGTGGCTCTGCGATCTTTGAACACCATGCCGCTTGGAGCCGAGTCGCCGATTTTTTTGACAATCTCCAACTCACCGAGCGGCGTCGCGCGGCTTCCCGGTGCATCGCCAATTGCGAACCGGGACGTCGAGATGGGGTAGGTTGCGATCAGCGCGCCATTATCGAGCAGGGCGAGTTTCTGCTCCGGGATGCTGACCACGATGCGATGGCGCGTATCGGGCGCGACGCAGGAGCCAAGAAGGATAGCGACGGCGGCGAGGAAAGAAAGACGGCGCATTATCGGTCGAATTTAAAAAACTTCTCGGCTGTCTCCGTCGTCGCCTCGGCGATTTCGTGGAGTGAGATGCCGCGGGCGCCCGCGATCGACTCGGCTACGAGCCTCGTATGCGCCGGTTCGCAGCGCTTCCCGCGAAACGGAACCGGCGCGAGATACGGACAATCCGTCTCCACCATGAATTTCCAGAGCGGAACTTTCGCCGCTACTTCTCGGACGCTCGCGCCGTTCTTGAACGTGACGATGCCGGTGAACGAAACCAGATGGTCGAGATCGAAGACTTCCTGGGCCTGCTCAAGCGAGCCGCCGAAGCAATGGAAAACACCGCGCACTTTGCCGGTGTAAGGCCGCATGATCTCGAGGGTGTCGGTCCAGGCGTCGCGTTGATGAATGACCACGTTCAGGCCCAATTCGGCCGCGAGCTCGAGCTGCTGTTCGAAGAGGCTGGCCTGTTTTGATTTATAAGCGCCGTCGTGAATCTCCGCCTCCAGCTGCTCTTCCGTCGAAGTCTGCAGCACCTTGAGAAAAACCTGGGTCGCCTTGCGCTCCTTCGCCAGCTCCAGGCTGGGCAATGAGTGATAATCCAGACCCGTTTCGCCGATCGCGATCACGCGCGGGTTCTGCGCCAATTCGCGCAACGGCGTGATCACATCCTCGCCCGATTCTTCGACGTGGGTCGGATGGACGCCAATCACGGCGAAAACGTTCGGATATTTTTCCGCCAGCTCGACCGCGCGCCGGCTGCTTTCCACCGACGTCCCGATCGTGATGATGCGGGTGACGCCGGCGTCCGTCGCGCGTCGCAGGACATCATCGAAATCCGGAGCGAAATCGGGGTAATCGAGGTGAGCGTGGGTTTCGATGAGCATTGCCGATGGAAGATTAAAGATTTCAGACTGGCGGCTGTTTCAATCTGCAATTTGAATTCTGCAATGGCTACCATTCGACGACCGTGCTCGCCCAGGTGAGCCCGCCGCCGAAAACGACCATTAACACGTAGTCGCCGCGCTTGATTCGTCCGGTGCGATTGGCTTCGTCGAGCGCCATCGCCACGGCCGCTGCCGAGGTGTTGCCGTACTTGTCGAGGTTCACAAAAAAACGGTCGAGCGGGATTTTCAGCCGGTCCGCGATCGCCTCGATGATGCGCAGGTTCGCCTGGTGCGGAATGACGCAGGCGATGTCCTCCGTCGTCAGGCCGGCTTGCTCGAGCGCTTTCTTAGAGGCGCTCAGCATCGAGATAACGGCCTGCTTGTAAACGTCCTTCCCCGTCATGTGGATCGTCGCCAGATTCATGTGCGCGTTCTCTTTCGTGATCGGGCAACGTGAACCGCCGCCGGGCATGAAAAGAATATCGGTAAACTCTCCGTCGCTGCCGATGTGCGTGCTGATTACTCCGTGCGCACGACCCCGATGCTGCAGGACGGCCGCGCCCGCGCCGTCGCCGAACAGCACGCAGGTGTTGCGATCGGTCCAATTCGTGATCGAGCTGAGCTTCTCCGCGCCGATGACGAGCACAGTGTCGTGAGTGTGCGACGTGATGAATTGCTGCGCGATCTCGATGCCGAACAGGAAGCCGGCGCAAGCGGCCGAGATGTCCAGACAGGCGGCGTTTTTCGCGCCGATCTTTTTCTGGACGAAACAGGCCGTGGCGGGAAAGAGCATGTCGGGCGTGGCGGTCGCGACCAGGATGAGGTCAACCTCCTTCGGATCTACTTCCGCTTGCTCGAGCGCCTTCAGCGCGGCCTTGGTGGCCATGTCGCTGGTTTGCTCGTCCGCCGCCGCGATGCGCCGTTCTTTTATTCCGGTCCGCGTCGTGATCCATTCGTCGGTTGTATCGACGATCGCGGTCAGGTCGGCGTTGGTCAGGACTCTCTCCGGCGTGTAACTGCCAGTGCCGACGATCGAAACGGTGCGGTTCGACTTACCGGAGCGCGGGCTCAAGCGAGGCTGCTTTTTCATGGTGGCGGCTAACTTCCTCGACGATATGCGGGTTCACCTGGTGTTCAATCGATTCAGCCGCCACCCGCAAAGCGTTCTTGATCGCCTTCGGCGTGCTGGCGCCATGGGCAATGATGCAAATCCCGTTCACCCCCAAGAGCGGCATTCCGCCGTACTCCTCGTAGTTCACCTTTTTCTTGATGGTCTTGAACGCGTTCCGGGCCAGATACGCGCCCGCCATTCGGGCCCCCGATTTCATCAGCTCGTGCTTGAGCCATTTAAAAATGGCGTCGCCGATCGACTCGCAGGTTTTCAAAATCACGTTACCCACAAACCCATCGCACACCACGACCTCGACTGGATCGGCGAAGAGCGTGTGACCTTCGATGTTGCCCCGGAAATTGAGATCGCTCTGCTTGAGCATCTTGAAGACTTCCTTGGTCAGATCGCTGCCCTTCATGTCTTCATCGCCGATCGACATCAAACCGACGCTTGGCTTTTTGTAGCGGAGCACGTGGCGCGAATAGACCGAGCCCATGATGGCGTACTGCAGCATGTGCTCGGGGCGCGGATCGCTATTGGCGCCGGCATCAATCAGGACAAAGACGTTGGTCTCCGATGGAATAACGGCGGCGATGCCGGGTCGATCCACGCCGGGAAGCGTGCGGAGCTTGATGGTAGTGGCCGCGACGGCTGCACCAGTGTGGCCGGCGCTAACGATGGCCGCAGCCTCTCCCTTTTTCACGAGATCGACCGCTCGGCTCACCGATGAATCTTTTTTCCGGCGGACCGCATCCACCGCGCGATCGCACATGTCTACCACCTGAGTGGCGTGGACGATCTCGATCCGGCGATCGTTGCACTTATGTTTTTTGAGTTCCGCTTCGATCTGCGGCGTATCGCCGACGAGAAACAGCTTTCCAATGTAAGAATACTCCTTCAACGCCAGGACGGCTCCGCTCACAATATTGGGCGGGCCGAAATCGCCACCCATGGCATCGAGAGCGATTTTCATCGAACCGGGATTTTGCGGGGTTCAGGGAGCGAATGCAAAATCAAAAATGTAACTGGCGGACGTTGTAGGGTGCGCTGTCCTCAGCGCATCGGTTCGAACGCGCCTGTCCGCTGAGACAGCGGACGCTGCAAACTACGCGCCGACGCTCAGGACCTGGCGGCCTTTGTAATAACCGCAGGAAGGGCAAGCGGTATGCGACGCGACCGTGCTGCCGCATTGGGTGCACTTGTTCAGTTGCGGCGGCTGCCAGCGATGCGATGCCTTGCGGGTGCGCAGGCGCATCTTCGAAGTTTTGCGTTTGGGAACTCCCATAAGAAGGGGAGTAGGAAAGCAGGGATTCCGAAAAACACAACCCGCTTACAGTTTCAACTTGTCCAGCGCGCTCCAGTCGGGCGCGCGTTTGCTATCCGCCTCAGACAGTGGTGCCTCAGGCAACGTCCCGGGACACTTCCGTCCCCCGTCGCGCTCACAGTGCGGATGGGCGGGAAGGTTGAGCAAAATATCTTCACGCACATAGGGAGCGAGATCGATCAGCTCCGGTCCCGTTAATTCTTGGTGGATGGAGAACGCAGGCACTTCTATGTCGAAGCCAAACGGCTCCAGGCATCGCACGCATTTCAGTTCGACCGGCTGGATGAGATGGCCCGTTACCCAAAGCGCCCCTTCCGAAATCCCGAGATCGAGTGAGTAACGCAGCGGCCCGGTGCAGGCCACCCCTTCCGCGG
>JALYIN010000485.1 GCA_030775765.1 Verrucomicrobiota bacterium | reverse complement strand
GGGTCCAAAGCGATCGCCTGGTTGGCGTATTTCACCGCCTGGTCGGTCTTCCGGAGATACTTTGCGTAGATAAAGGCGAGCTGGAGATACGGACCCGCGTCTTTGGGCTTCGCTTTGATCGCGTCTTTCAAGACATCGATCGCGCGGGGATAATCCCCCTGACGGCTGAGCAGAGTGGCCACTCGCAACGCCAGCTCCGACAAACCGGGATCGAAATTTAAGACGCGCTGATACGTCCCCAGGGCGTTTTCCATCTCGGCATTTTCTTCGAGCCGGGCGCCCTCCACGAAATCAGCGAGAGCATCGGCTTTGCGAGCGTTCTGGGGCTGGAGCCCGAGGTCTTTCGGCGGTGTGAGAATGAATGAATCGTCCTGCCCGGCGCCTTTTTTTGCCGGCTTTACCTTAACGCCGAGGTCCGGCGGCGATAGCGAGGTGACTGGCGCGCGCGCGAGTGCCGCCGAATGAAGGAAGAGAACCGCGACCCCAAGAAGAACGCCGCGGAGAGATGGAACGCTCCCGTTCTTCCCCGAAATCATGTTCAGGATTGTAGCTTCTGGCGGGGCGCGGCGCAACCGTGGCGGCCTAACGAACGCTGCGCTTACGATTTGTAACGCAGACGCTTCTTGTGGCGGTTCTCCTTCATGCGCTTGCGGCGCTTGTGCTTGGAGATCTTGGCCTTTCGGCGTTTCTTTAGCGAACCCATAGAGATTTCCCGGTTTCCCAGAGCGCAATGCAAGCATCGGATGCGGTGCGGCGCAACCGTTCTTTCACTTTGCCGTCAGCTTTTCCAGCGCGTTGCGCACCAATTCCAGGTGTTCTTCCGGTTTCACTTTGCGGAGTAGGGCGGCCAGCCGACCCGCGCGATCGATGACGAAAGTGCTCCGTTCCGTCCCCATGTATTTCTTGCCATACATGCTCTTTTCCACCCAAACCCCGTAGGCGTTTACAATTTCTTTTTCCGGATCGGAGAGGAGCGGGAACGGCAGTTGGTATTTCTCAATAAACTTTCCGTGACTCCTTGCCGAATCGACACTGACGCCGAAGACTTTCGCAAGCCCGTGGAGACTGCTCCAGGAATCGCGCAGGCTGCAGGCTTGCACCGTGCACCCTGGCGTATCGTCTTTCGGATAAAAATAGAGGACAACAGGCGCGCCGTGGAAATCTTCGAGCCCGACCTCGCGACCTTCCCCATATTCCCCGCCGACCGCAACCGCTCGAAACGGCGGGGCGTTGTCTCCTACCGCAAGCTGAGCTCCCCCTTTCTTCATGTTTCGAATACGATGATCAAAATGCCCACGGCGCAAAGCAGAATCCCCATAAGGACGCTTTCGTATTTCTCAAGCAGGCCCAGTTTGATTTTGCTCAGTCCCGCCAGGGTAAGCGAAGTGAACAGGACCATGCCGGCGACGGTGGCCACGGAAAGGACGGCAGTCAGGACGGCGAAGCCGCCCCAGCCGTATCGAATCCCCGAGACGTAGAATGGAACGAAGCCTTCGCAGGGGGAGAACGTCAGGAACGCCAACAAGCTCAGAATGGCGGCGCGATCCGACGTCGGGTGCGCCTGACAACCATGACGATCGCTCCCCTCGTGCTCGTGCTCGTGATCGTGATCGTGATCGCCTCCATGCGGATGAGGCTGCCCATGCGCGTGCTCATGTTCATGCCCGGGTTCATGCAGATGCTCGTGCGGGTAATGAAAATGCACGTGACCCTTCCCCAGCAGCTGCCGAACGAGATAGTAAATTCCGAAAAGCAAAAGCGCCCCTCCGGCGATGCGCGGGAACCATGCGCCAACTGTTTCCGTGAGCGCCGCGCCGAACAAAGTGATGGCCAGACCAAGCGCGGCCGTCACCAGCACATGCCCGGTCCCGGCGAGCGCGGTTACCGCAATCGTCTTGGACTTGTTCCACCCCTGGACCCGCGAGGTGAGGACAAATGGCAACCAATGGGTGGGAATCGCGGCGTGGAAAAAAGCGACACCGAAACCTGTGACCGCAATCGTGGTGAGAACGGCTTGGTTCATGAACGCGAGAGAGATTAAGCCGGTTGCAAAGGAAAACCGCAAGACCGGCGCGGATTGGCGAGGATTTATCGGGCTGACAGGATTCGAACCTGCGACCTTTCGCACCCGAGGCGAACGCTCTACCAAGCTGAGCCACAGCCCGAACTGCGCGCCGCGTGAAAATTCCAGCGGCGCACGCACTATCTCGCTTATATTTCTCCTGCTGGCAAGCCGAAGCGCATGTCCTTCCGAACCTATTCCCGGTCTAACAAATCGATTGACAGCGCGCGCCACTGCTCGCAAAGTCAAAATTCTCTTTTTGCCCGACGATGCTGGCCTCTGACCTTATCCCACCTGTTGTTTCTGGCGGCACCCCGACCATTCTTCAGTTTCCGGTGGAGACCACGCGTTCCATCCGTTCCTTGCGCAATATGACCACTCAACTCCTGCAGGAAGCCGCTCTAGTGATCCCGAATCAGCAGTTGCTGATCAACGTCGTTTCCCGGCGCGTGCGCCAGTTGGGGTTGGGCCATCGTCCGCTCGTCGAAGCCACTCCGCGCTCCTCCCTCACCGATATCGCGCTCCGCGAAATCATTGCGGGCAAACTGACTTACGAGCTGGCCCCCGAACCACCCGCCGACGGCGCCAAATAGCAAGGCCTCTGGTCCGCCAAAGGACGGACTCGCGGTGGCGAGCCTGTAAAGAATCCACCGCCATCACAGGCACGATGCCTGTGCTACTCTGATTCATGGCGACCGAGACGATCCTCAACCGCAAAGCGCTCCGCGACTTTCACATTCTCGAGCGCTACGAAGCCGGCATCGAGCTCAAAGGCAGCGAGGTCAAATCGATTCGCGCCGGCAAAGCGAACATCAGCGACGCCTTCGTTCGCATCGAGAAAGGCCAGGCCTTTCTCTACAACGCCGACATCCAGCCGTACGAGCGCGCCAGCCACGAAGTTCCCGCGCCCAAACGCGTGCGCCGCCTGCTTCTCCACAAGCAGGAGATCGAGAAACTCTACGGACTCACCGCGATCGCTGGTCGCACCCTCGTCGTCCTGAGCTTGTATTGGAAAAACCGGAAACTAAAATCCGAGATCGGTGTCGCGACCGGAAAAGTCGCACACGATAAGCGCGCGGATTTGAAAAAACGCGCCACGGATCGCGAGACGGAACGCGAAGTCGCCCGCTTCAATCGCAAGCATGGGTGAAGAAAGCGACGAGTGACATGTGACGTGTGACGAGTTGGGAATCAGCGTTCGCGTGGTTCATCTCGGGCTTGTCACTTGTCACTCTCCGTAAAATCCACTTGTCACCCGTCACTTGGCACTGGTCACTTTCTGGGTGTCTCGTCCGCGCTCACCACTTTTCGTGCTCTTTCTCACCGTCTTCATCGACCTGGTGGGCTTCGGGATCGTCATTCCGATCCTGCCGCTTTACGCGTAGCAC
>JALYIN010000484.1 GCA_030775765.1 Verrucomicrobiota bacterium | reverse complement strand
GTTGTAGAGGGCGCCATGCGCTTTCACGTGATTCATCCGGCCCCCGGCGGCGCGCGCGAGCGCGTGGAATCCCCCGATCTGGAATGCGACGGTCGAATAGATTGCCCCGGGCGGCATGGTCATTTCGGTGCGCCCAAAATTCTCGCGGTCGGGAAAACTGGGATGCGCGCCTAACGACACGCCACGTTCGAGCGCCGCCTGGATGGTGGCGAAGATGGAGGCCGGATCGCCCGCGTGAAAACCGCAGGAAATATTCGCCGAGCTGACGAGATCGAGGATCTCATCGTCATGGCCGGCGCCCTCGCCCAGGTCGGAGTTGAGATCGACGACTGGATTCATTCGAAGTGGAGACTGAGACCAACGCGAAAGCGGGCGAAATCTTCCTCGCGCTCGCGCAAAAGATCCTGCGCCTCGGCAAGCGACACTTCACGAAAACGGACCGGATCTCCCCGCCAAAGTTGCGCCGCGCTCGGCAGGTCCACGGTGATCACGTGGGCGATCTTCGGATAACCACCGATGGTTTGGCAATCGCCGAGGAGCAGGATGGGTTTTCCGTTCGGTGGAACCTGCAATGTCCCCGCCGCGACCGCTTCGGAAAGAAGGTCTGTCGCTTCGATGCGTTCCAGCTCCGGGCCATCGAGCCGCGCCCCCATGCGATCGGAATCGGGCGTGACGCTGAACGAATTCGTGACCAACGAACTTTGCGCCTCGGGCGTAAAACGATCCCAATGCGCTCCTCGGACGATTCGCAGAAAGGCATCGCGGTGCCCGGTCGCGGCCCACGGAGTCGGTGCGCTCCAGTCGGAAATCCAGGGAGTGGCGATTTCCGAATCGCCGTTCTCATCTGGTCGGCGGTTTGGAAACCGCCGCTCCTGGAAAAGAGGCAACACATCGCCCGGGCGAAGCGCGCGGCCTTCATGACCGCCGAAGTTCCCGCGCAGATCGGTGGAGCGGCTGCCGAGAACAAGCGGCACGTCGACGCCGCCGGAGATCGCCAGCCACGCCCTCCCACCATCATCCGGCGCGACTATCGTTAGCTGTTCACCTTTCGCGACAAGACCGGCGTGACCTGGCGGAAGTTCTTCATTGTTAATCCGGACGGCGAACGCGCCGCCACACCACGCGGCAACGCGGTCATCGTTAAACTGCAGAAGCAGTGTTCCCAAAGTCGCTTCGATGCCGGCGGCGTTGTCGTCATTGCCGACCAGCACATTCGCCACCCGAAGCGCGTGAGAGTCGAGCGCGCCGCCCACTGAAACTCCCGACTGCCGGAAGCCTGTGCGTCCGAGGTCCTGGACTGAAGTCAGGAATCCCGCCGAACGAACATTAATGTTCATATCGAAAACTGGTCGAATTCGTCCCGTGAAATTTGCCGGAAGCGAACCCGATCGGCGGTGTGAAACAGAGCCGGCAATTCGCGCTGCACGTCGAATAAACGCAGCGGTGTGCGCCCGATGATGTTCCAGCCTCCAGGCGACTTCCTTGGATACACGCCCGTTTGCGTTCCGCCGATGGCGACTGCACCGGCCGGAATTTCTTTGCGCGGCGAAGAGCGGCGGGGGGTGGCGAGCTCCGGCGGCAACCCGCTCAGGTAAGGGAAACCCGGCGTGAAACCGACGCAGGCGACGCGATAGGTCGCGTCCGAGTGACGGCGGATGACTTCGTCGCTCGACAGACGGGTGTGTTGGGCGACGTTTCCCAGATCGGGAGCGAATTCGTTCTCATAGCAGACCGGAACTTCGATCGTCGCCGCAGCGGCACGAGCGCGTGCCGGCTCCACCGAAGTTCGCAGCGCGTGTTCGATGGTCGTTTTGAGTCCCTCGAAGCCACCACTCCGCGCTGGATCGAAAAAAACTCCGATCGTCGTGTAGGCGGGGGCCAGTTCGATTAGACCTGGAATTGCCGCTGCTTCGAGTTGGCCCACAGCCGCGAGCACCGCTTTCAAGGAAGTCTCCGGATCGAATTGATCCGACACGCGCACGATCAGGCCTGAATCTCCGAGCGGCTCGATGCGCATGTCGGAATTTGGGGCCGCGCTAATTCTTTTGTGCCGAAACCGCGTCCGACACATCCTTCACGGATTCCTTGATCTCATCCACCTTCGGATGCACTTCGCGAATCAAGTCGTGTTCGGCCTTCGACAGTTTCTCGATCCGCTTGGTCACCTCGTGCAATTCCTTGAGCATCATTTCCTGGCGCGAGGAAAGCCGGTGCATCCACCAAAAACAAACGGCCCAGCACGCGGTCCCGATCCAGGTGAGGAGAAGGGCAATGGTCATTTTTCTGCGGGAGCTGATTTGAAAACCGTCGTCATCGGCCTGATAGGCTGACAATTATTCGCCGCAGTTTGGGAAGAAAGCCAGCCGCGCGCGAATCTTATGTCCGAGCAATTCACCACCTGTCTGATCGCTGTTGCGGCCAATCTCGCTGGCATGCTCCTGATTTTCGCGGCGATGAGCCATGCGCTGGCGCGATTGGCCTGGCGCCGGCGTGGGGCCGTCTTCGTCGTAGTTCTGATCGTTCTGACGCAGCTCTGCTGGATCGCCCCGGCTCTGTTCATCGTTGGAAATCGAAGCGGCGACCACGCCGCGTCCTATGCTTTGTGGTTCGGCGACTGGCTCGTTGCCGGGTTCGCAGTAGTACTTCTCTGGAAATCGGTCGCGCGAATTCCCATCGCCCTCGACGATTCCGCGCGATTAGATGGACTGGGGGGTTTCGCTGCCTGGCAGCGGACCGTGTTCCCATTTGCCCGGGGCGATCTGGTAATCATCACTGTGTTCACCGTGATGGCGACGCTGCTGCCGTTCTGGGGGTTCATTAATCTGCCCGAGGCCGGCAACGTCATAACGATCTTTCAACGCTCATCGGGCACGGGCGAGCGGGTCACGATGATGCTGGCCGGCTCACTGGCCGGCGCGGTGCCGCTGGTCGCAATCTTCCTCGCAGTGAGACGACGCGCCTAGTTTGCGGGAGACGCTTCGATTTCGATCTCGACCGCGACTTCGTCGGAGATCATCGACACCGTCTCGGCGCTCCTACTGAAAACCAGGCCAAACTGGCTCCGCTTCAACGGCGCGGTGGTCACGCGCCAGCGGCTTCCTTCGAACTGGACTTTCAGAATGATGGCGTGGGTCACACCACGCATCGTCAAATCGCCGGTGATCTCGCCCATGTTCGCGCCGGTCTGCTTCACCCGTCGGCTTCTGAACGTGATCTCGGGATATTTAGCAACATAGAAAAGCTCTTCACGAAGATGTTCGTCTCGTTTTGCGATGCCGGTATCGATGCTCACCGCGTCGATCGTTACGGTGACGGAGGATTGCTCCGGGTTGTCGCGGTCGACTACGATCGTTCCTTTGAACTTGGAGAATTTCCCCTTGGCCGTTCCGAGCATGTGCCGGATTTTGAAGGCGATCGTCGAGCGGGACGGGTCGATCTTGAAGGTCTCACTCCCCTGCGCCGTCCCGCAAAGAAACAAGGCCGCGACGAGAATCAAGTAAACGGGCTTCATGACGCAAAGCGTCCAATTTCCCGAAGGCGTGGACAAGAGGGTGAAGGTAACACGGCCGTTACTTCGGTCGCTCTGTCGAGAGCGCTTTCAGAAGGTCGCCACGCGATGAGGGCAGTCGCCCGAAGAGATTCGCCAGGGCGAGAGCCGGATTGCTCTTCAGCATTTTAATGTCGTGGACGCCCGCGATGCGGGCCAGCTCAGTTTCAAAATGAAGGACGGCCCGCAAATCGGGGTCCTTGGCATCCAAATAGGCGAAGGCGCGCCGAAGGAGTGAAAACAGCTCGGGCTCGTGATGATCGGATTCCGTGCAAAGCTCGATCAGCTCGACGAAGTAGGAAGCGGCCCGGGTGCGCCGCAAATTCTTGCGGATCCCGCTGAATGGATTCCGGAGCGCAACTTCGGTGAGGGCGTGCAGGCTTGATTTGCGGCTGCGGGCGATCTGGATTTCCGCTTCGAAGAACAGATCGAGCTTCCCTGCGAACGGACTCTTCGCGCGGCGCGCCCCTTTCGCCGCAGTCTGGATGCAGCCTAACGACTCCGTGCACCACGAGATGATGAGGCTGGTGTCGCTCAGTTTCCGTTTCCGGAGCAGGATGGCGTTGGTACTTTCCATGGTGGATCGAGCGCTCCGTCG
>JALYIN010000483.1 GCA_030775765.1 Verrucomicrobiota bacterium | reverse complement strand
GGAATGATGTAGCCGATATTCTGCGCATCGCCGCTCAACTTGCTGAACGCAAGACCGATCATCTTGTCTCCGGCGATCGCAGGACCCCCGCTATTGCCGGGGTTGATGGCGGCGTTGGTCTGCAGATAATCGCCGAAGCCGTCCACGCGATTCGGCCGGCCCTTCGAGCTGATAATTCCGTCCGTCACCGTTTCCTCGAACCCGAATGGATTCCCGATCGCGACCACGAAATCGCCCGCCTGCATCGCGTCGGAGTCGCCGAACTTCAACGGCTTGAGACCCGCGTCGTCCACCTTCAGGACCGCCAGGTCCACCACCGCATCGGACCCGACCAGTCGCGCTTTCTTGGTCCGGCCGTCGCTCAACTGCACCTCGATCTCATCCACCTGGTCCACCACGTGGTTGTTCGTGATGATGTGGCCCTCGGAAGTCACCACCACGCCCGAGCCGAGAGAATTCTGCACCATTGCTTCCTCGTTCGGATTGCGAAACTGGCGCGGGTTGCGATTGAAAAAATCTCCCGGATCGAGCTGATACTGCTTCCGGACCGCGACTTTTTTCGATGTCTTGATGCTGACTACCGACGGAATAATGGCACTGACCAGCGCCCGCCGCTCGCGGTTGAGATTTTCCAGCCCGGCGACATCCTTTGGGTCCACGGTCGGAGTCGTGGCCAGAGAATATTTCTCCGAAGCGACCGCGAGAAATTTCAGGCCGCCGGTTTTGATCCGGTAATCGTAAAGCGCGGAAATCCCGGCGCTCACCAGCACGACAAACAAGAGGAATTTGATCAGGTTTTTCATCAGCTAACGTTCGAGAAGGTTCGTCCGTGTTGTTCGACAATCAATTGGCGAAATCGTTGATTCTCCGGCGCTTCAAGCCGCGGATCCGCGCCCAGAATCGCTGTCGCTGAAGCGCGCGCCCGACGCATCAGTTCTGCGTCCGTCTTCAAATTTCCCAGCTTCAAGGCCGGCAACCCGCTTTGCGCCGTCCCGAGCAAGTCGCCCGGGCCGCGCATCTCCCAATCGGCTTCCGCTACCGCGAATCCATCCGTGGTTTTTTCCAGCACAGCCAGCTTCGCGGTCGTCTCGGGCGATTGTTCGTCGCTCAGGAGGATGCAATACGATTTGTGGCTGCCCCGCCCGACCCGGCCCCGCAATTGATGGAGTTGGGCCAGCCCAAAACGCTCCGCGTTCTCGATCAACATTAGCGTCGCGTTCGGAACATCTACGCCCACTTCGATCACGGTCGTGCTGATGAGCACGCTCGTTTCGCCCCGCCGGAAGCGCTCCATGATTGCTTGCTTGTCCGGTGCGGGAATCCGGCCATGCAACAGCTCGCAGCGAAATGGTCGCAGCCGCTCCTGCCACTGTTTGAATTCAGCGGCGGCCGCCTTGACGTCGAGCTTGTCGCTTTCGTCGATGAGCGGATAGACGACATACGCCTGCCGGCCTGCCTCCAGTTCCCCGCGCATGAAGATGAGCACTTCCGGAAGCTTCACGCGCTCGCGCACTGCCGTAATGATTTTGCCCCGGTCAGCCGGCATCTCATCGATCACCGACACGTCCAGGTCGCCGTAAACCGTCATCGTCAGCGTCCGCGGAATCGGCGTCGCTGTCATGACGAGGACATCCGGCGCGGGCTCGCGGGCGGTGAGCCGCGCCCGTTGCGATACGCCAAACTTGTGCTGCTCATCGATCACCGCCAGCCCAAGGTTTTCGAACGAAACCCCTTCATAAAGGAGCGCGTGCGTCCCCACGATGATATCCGGAGCGTCACTCCGGGGAGCGCGCGCGTCTCGCGCGTTGGTCGCGGCGTCTCGCCACGACGGACTTTCCTCGCGCACTCCATCTTCTTGCGTCCACGCCCAGGGGTACTCCTGGTTCTGTCCCGCCACGCCCGCATCCCAGGGATTGCTCAAAATGTAATGAAACTTCTCCTCGAGATCTGCGTCGGATCGCACGTAACGATCGAAGCTCTCTCGCTCCCAGACCGCGCCTTTCTTCTTCTCGACTGCATTAATCTCGTGCGCCGAAAATGACTTCACCGAGTGCAGCAATTCTTTCAGGGACCAAAACAGCGCATTGCCCTTGTCGTCATATCCCTTTGGCCATGGCTGAAAAAGAAAGTGGACGTGGTCCGGCATTACGGAGGCAGCGAACAATTCATAACGTTCGTTATGAAAATGGCGGAGCGCCTCTAAGACCACAGTCCGCGCACTCGGTGACAAACCTCGTCGCAGCTTTGTGCCGATCGTCACGGCGTAGATCGCCCAAGGTTTTTCAAAATGGGGCAACCGTCGCCGAGCATACTGCACGGGCCCTTGAGCGTCGCGTTCGGAAGTTCGCGACGGCGAGACGCCGACGCCCACACGCGAGACGCGTGCGCTCCCCAGATCCTTATTCCTTCCCGAAGCAAACAGCGGTAGCGTTTCCTCCTGGCGCGCGCCCGTTCGCAGCGCTAATCGGACGCCGACCGGCTCCAGCCAGCGGCACAGAACCGTGTAATGCTGTTCGGCAAGAATTTGCGTGGGAGCCATGAGGGCGGCTTGCGAACCAGACTCGATGGCGAGCAGGATGGCGGCGATCGCCACCACGGTTTTCCCGGAGCCCACATCCCCTTGAAGCAGGCGGTTCATGGGATGACTCGAGGCGAGATCGCGCCGCAATTCCTCGATGACGCGTTGCTGCGCAGCCGTCAGGTCGAACGGCAATCCTCGCAAAAATTTCTCCAGCAATTCGCCTCGCGCCGAATGCGCCTGGCCGGTTCGCAAGGTCGCGTCCAACCGGCGCGAACCGATCAGCAACTGCATCGCGAAGAATTCGGCGAACACCAGATGCTCTCGTGCGGCGTCGCATTGGGCCGTCGTCGTCGGGAAATGGATTTCGTGCAGGGCGTGTTCGCGCGTCCCGAGGTTCGCGTTCCTCGGCAACAGCGTCGGGATCGACTCAGGATCCAGATTCTCGAGCGCTTGAAAAATCATCTTGCGGAAAACACGCTGCGGCAGGCCTTCGGTGGCGGGATAGATCGGCGTGATCCGGCGGAAGTGAACGGACATCTCGTCATCGTTCTCGATCACCTCGAATTCGGGATGCTCCATGCAGAGCCGCTTTCCGCGGAGGCGCGGCTTTCCGAAAACGACCAGGCGCTGTCCGCTCGCAATCATCTTCTGGACGTAGTGCAGGTTGAACCAGCGCAAAACGAGCGGCTGGCTGAGGGCGTTCGCATCCGATTCTTCCAGAGTCGCCTCGAAGATTTTCTTCCAGCCGCCGAACCGTAACACGCGGGTTTTCCCGACCTCACCGCAAAGCAGAATCGGCGTCTCGCTTTCTTCCCGCGGGAAAGGGGCGAAATGCGTCCGGTCTTCATAACGGCGCGGGTAATGCGTGAGAAAATCTTCGACGGTCTCGATCTCCAGCCGGCGCAGCGCCGCCAATTTCGGCCGCGGGATCCATTCCAGCTCGTTGAGGGACTGCGAATACTGGATCATTCGATTGGCCCCGCGGCGCGCAGAGCTTCCACCTGAATCTGCAGGCGTGTCTCGCCTTCGTATTCGTCCGCCTGCACCCGAAATGCGATGTCCCACGGGGGGCTCGGGAGCGGAGCTGACGCTCCATTAAAGTAAATCGCGCGGCGGAAATGACTTTGCTGGCGCAAGCGCAGGACCAGATGCTTTTCCTTGAGGACTTGCGGCTCCACCGCTGGCTCGACTCCGCGCGCGAAAAAAATCGGCTGCCGGTTGGCGCTGCCGAAAGGTTCCAGCGCCTGGTGCCAGCCCAGCAGGTCGGCGTTGAGCTGCGGGAAAGTCAATTCGTGATCGAGATGCAAACGCGGCTGAAGATCTTCTTTCGATAGAAGTTCGCGCGCTGCCTGCCGGAAAGCATCAGCAAACGCCGCGAAGTTTTCCTCGCGAATCGCGAGCCCGGCCGCCATTTCGTGGCCGCCAAATTTTTCAAGATGCGTTTCGCAATGGTTCAGGGCCTCGACGAGTGACAAGCCCTCGATGCTTCGTCCGCTCCCCTTCCCCAGCCCCGCCGCATCAAAGCCGACCAGGACGCTGGGCCGATGATATTTTCGCGCCAGGCGCGAGGCCACGATACCGAGCACGCCCGGATGCCAATCGCGCGAGCCAAGCACGATCGCAGCCTCGCGCGTGGAATCGAAATGCTCCGTTAGTTTTTCTTCCGCTTCGTCACAGATTTTCCGTTCGACGGCCTGGCGATCCCGGTTCTGCATGTCGAGTAAGGTTGCCAGTTCTTCCGCCTCTTTTTCATCGTTGGTCAGCAAAAGGCGTAACGCCTTTTCCGCGGTGGCCAGGCGTCCCGCCGCATTCAGCCGCGGGCCGAGGCGAAACCCCATGTCCTCCGCCGTCGCTGGAGACCGCACCGCCGCGACCTCCATCAACTTCCGCAACCCCGGTCGCTTCGTGCGCGCGAGTTCCATCATGCCGCGCAGGACGAGAATCCGGTTTTCCTTCTCCAGGGGAACAATGTCGGCGACAGTCCCCAGCGCGACGAGATCGAGACTCGCCTTCAAATCGAAGCCCGGGGCCGCGCGAGTTTTCAGCAG
>JALYIN010000482.1 GCA_030775765.1 Verrucomicrobiota bacterium | reverse complement strand
GTCGGAACGTGAAAATATTTTTCGCCGTCGTGTCTTCGGTCGCCGCCGTCGCGTGCGACACAACAATTATCGCTGAAACTCCAAGCTCGACTCCCTCGGCCCTGCCCCATCTGGAACAGGCAAAAATCGTCCGCCGTTTTTCCGTCCTAGAATCAGGCGGGACGATCGATTTTGAAACACTAGACCCGTTGGATTCGGTGACTTTGGCTTTGCTCCAAAAATACAAGAAACCATTGGAGGAGAGCCTGAGGAATGGCAATTTCGAACTGCTGCGGGAGCTTGTGCCGGAGACGGCAGAGTTCACTAAGTGGGTTCGTGATAATCGAGGAGTTGGCTTTTCCGTGTCGCCGCTGCCTGCCGGAATTCGCCTCGACATTACCAGCGCGAGTCAATCGTCACGCACGGCTGTCCATCAATTTATCAGCCGGGTCCGCGGCACGCCGTTGACCCCAGAAGAAAAACGCGCGAATCATCCCGGGAACGAGTTAGGACGCGACGCACGTCCCGTTGAACCGGGTCAGTAAGGGGCGGGCGCTACGGAGCCGTAGTTGGACTGGGAGTAGATCGATTTGCTTTTTCTCGCTCACGGGCCGCATTCGCCGTCGCCTGTTGCAGGCGTTCGGAGTCGGACTTGAGCCGCTCCGTGTCCGGCGTGCTCTGCGGCGTGACGATGGTTTTGTCCTCGGAACGCGAACAGCCCGCCGCGGCGAACAGGCTCAGGGCGAGAAAGAGAAGGAAAAAGTTTTTCATGATTAGTGAAGCTGTGGGAATGGGCGATTGAGTACGCGCCCGCATTGCTACTCTGCGGCGCCGCGCTCAGCAATCCCAAAAACAAAAAGCGCCGCACGGAACCTCGTGCGGCGCCTAAGTAATTCTAACGTGACAGGCTGGTCGATTTACCGTGGCGCGTAGTGGCCCGGAATCCAAACGTGGTGATGGTGACGCCAGGACCAATGTCCCGGAATCCAATACCATCTCACGCCATGATTCCAGTACCAGGGCCCGTGAACGTAATAAGGCCGGTCGCCGATCGCGATGTCGATCCTCAACGCCTCAGCCGTTTTCGGAACCATCACTCCGCCCGCGCACAGGATTGCGCCCAATAAAACAGCAAGTTTGTATTTCATAACTGGTTATCCTTGATTCGTAATTTGACTCCGCTCGAAAGGATATTATTCAAAACCCTCCGGCAGCGGCAAGATCATATCCGGGAAAGCGTTACAGGGACGTAGCCTCCACCCCGGCGCCAACCGGCTCAGCCGGTTCCACCCACTTGCCATGGTCCCGGATCAAATCCTGCAACCGCTCCACCGCTTCAGCTTCGGGGATATTGAATTTCACCGCGGTCTTGCCGACGTACAAATTCACCTTCCCGGGCGCTCCCCCGACGTAGCCAAAATCCGCATCCGCCATTTCCCCCGGCCCGTTTACGATGCAACCCATGATGGCGATCTTGACTCCCTTGAGATGCACCGTCGCCGCTTTGATCCGCGCCGTCGTCGTCTGGAGATTGAACAACGTCCGCCCGCACGAGGGGCACGCGACGTAATCGGTCTTGAAAATTCGGGAGCCCGCCGCCTGCAGAATGTTGTAACTCAAGCGCAACGCCTGCCCCGGCGCCTCCTCCCCCTGGATCAGAACCGCGTCGCCAATTCCGTCGCAGAGCAGCGAACCGATATTCGTCGCGGCCTTCAGGAGAGTTCGCAAGAATTCTCCGTCTTCCTCCTTTATCCGTCCTAGTTCATCCTTCAGAAGAATCGGATGCCGCGCTGCGAGCTTCGCCGCCAGTAATCGAAATGCGGTAATGACCGGCAGTTCGACATCGTCGCGCACCGTGACAAGCTGCGGCTCATCCGCGGCGTTGAGTTGCGCCAGTTCGTTGTCATCCCGCGGATCGATCTCGCGGACCCGCGCATTTTCATAAACGATCTCGGGCTTGTAATCGCCCAGCCTGTCGATCTTGTGCGCGACCTTGTCGAAGGTCGTCTGCCTAACGACTACTCGCATTAGATCTTCGCCGCCCACTCGAAATCCGTCGCGCTCGATCGTATCAGTCGCGCGACGGGAATAGGAAAACGGATCGAATGATAATTCGACATTCGCCGTGGGCTGTTCGCCAGTCCGGCTCGAACCGTTCGGCGTTTGTTCCACCATTTCCACCAGCGCGCGTGCCACCGGAATTTCGTGAATGCTGTCCTCTGTCAGCGAAACGCGAATCGTGTCTCCGATCCCGTCCTGCAACAGCGAACCAATCCCGATCGCACTCTTGATCCGGGCGTCTTCCCCTTCTCCAGCCTCGGTCACCCCGAGATGGATCGGATAATTCCAATCCTCCCCTTCTTCACTCAGCCGCGCGACCAGCAAACGGTAGGCGTTGATCATCACCTTGGGGTTGCTCGACTTCATCGAGAACACGAACGCGTGATAATCGAGGTCGCGCGCAATCCGGGCGAATTCAAGCGCGCTTTCCACCATTCCCAGCGGCGTGTCGCCATAGCGATTCATGATCCGATCGGAGAGCGAGCCATGGTTGGTGCCGATGCGCATCGCGCGCCCGAGTTCCTTGCAAAGTTTCACCAGCGGCGTGAACCGCTCGCGAATTCGCTCCAGTTCCGCGGCGTACTGCTCGTCCGTGTACTCGAGGATCTTGAACTTCTTTGAGTCCGCGTAGTTCCCCGGATTGATCCGGACTTTCTCCACCCACTTCGCCGCTTCCATCGCGGCTTCGGGTTTGAAATGAATGTCGGCCACGATCGGCACTTCGCAGCCGCGCTCACGCAACCCGCGCACGATGTTTTGCAAATTTGCCGAGTCTTTCACCGTGGGCGCGGTTATTCGCACGATCTCGCAGCCCACTTCCGCCAGCTCGATCGTCTGCGCGATGGAGGCCTCGGTGTCCATCGTGTCGCAGGTGATCATGGACTGGACCCGGATCGGGTTCGCGCCGCCGATCCCGACGCGACCCACCATCACTTCGCGGGTGAGGCGCCGCTCGTATCGATACGGAGTAGCGCAATAATTCACGACACTGGCTCGACGAAGACCGCCGTCCCGTAGCAGAGGACCTCGGTCACGCCCTGCATAATCTCGGTGGCATCGTAGCGCAAACCGATCACCGCATTTGCCCCCAGCGTGCCCGCATGTTGCAACATCTGCTCGAGCGCGTCCCGCCGCGTCTGCTCGCACAGGTCGGTGAAGATGGAAATGTTGCCGCCGACAAGCGTTTGCAACCCGGCCCCGATGGTCCCAAAGATCGAGCGAGACCGGACGATGATGCCCCGGACAACACCAAACGTCTTTACGATGCGATAGCCGTCGAGCGTAAACGCCGTTGTTGTCATGGCCGAATCCATGGTTTTAGCATCGCTGCGTTGGGCCGGAATGCCAAGCCGCATCCGGGCCCGCCCAGCGACTAGGGCGCCGGCGAAGATTTCGTCGAGACCGGGGTCTCCTTCCGCGGCGATTTGCGGTCGCTGCTTTTCCCGAACAGATCGCCGATGTCGAAGAAGCTGATGTAAAGCATGTAGCCGATGATCAACGTGGCGCAGGCGGTCTGCACCCATTCGAGAATCTTCATGTTCACCGGCTTCCGGCGCACGCCTTCGATGAGCGCGAGAACGATGTGGCCGCCGTCGAGGACTGGGATCGGCAGCATGTTCAGGATCGCGAGGTTCACGTTCAGGATCACGCTGAACCACAGGGCGAGCTTCCAGCCGTTCTCGCTCTCGAACAGCATATAATAAATCTTCACGATCATCACCGGACCGCTCATGTGTTGCAGCTTCACGTCCGACTTCGGCGAGGCCACCGCCCCGATCGTTTGCAGCGTGCTCGTGATGCTGTGATAAACCTGTTCGACCGGGTCCGGATGCGAGAGCGTAAGCTGCCCGCCCGTGTCCCAACGGATGCCGATCCGGGGTTTCGTCGTGCCTTCAGATTCCAGCAGCACGGGCCGCATTTTCAGCTGCAACGATTCGGCGCCGCGCCGGACGTCCAGCGTCAGCTCCTCGTTTGGACGCTTTTCGATTTCGTCGACCAGGCTGAGGGCGTTGTAAATGCGCTGAGCGTTTACCGCGATGATGATGTCGCCGGTTTTCACGCCGGCTTTCGCCGCCGGCGAATCCTTCTCCACTTCTTCCACGAGCGGCGTCACCGCCGGTTGGATCATTACCTGCCGCGTACTCTTGCGCCGCCAGCCGCTCGTCTCGGCAATCATCGGTACCACCTCCACCATCGTCACTTTTCCGTCCCGCTCGATCTTGAATGGAATCGACGGGCCTTCACTGCGCACGACGTTCCAGACCACGCTGTCGTTCATTCCAAAAAAGCGCGACACCGGCCGGCCATCGACTTCCAAGATCTTGTCTCCCGGCCGCAACCCCGCTTTAGCCGCCGGTGAATCCTGGTGCACGTAACCGATCACCGTCGTCAGGTCCGATTCGCTGACCGGATGTCCCACCGCCCAAACCACGCAGGCGAAAAACAGCGCGAGCAACACGCTGAAGAGCGGTCCCGCGATTGCGACGATGATCTTATCGAGCGCGGAAATCTTCGGGAGTCGCGCCCGATCCAGGTCCGCCTTGCCCTCGATCATGTCCATCGGGGCGAGCTGCGGCAGCTTCACGAAACCGCCGAAAGGAAGCGAGCCTAACGAGTACTGAACGCCGTTGATGGTCTTCTTCCAGATCGGTTTCCCGAACCAGACGCCGAACCCTTCGATATACAATCCCCGCCAGCGCGCCGCCAGGAAATGCCCCAGCTCGTGGACCACGATGAGCAGATTAAAAAGGAGGATGACCTCGAGGAGGATGAAAGTGACGCGCAGGATATGGGAAAACATCTGTTTGAATCAGCAAGCCAGGAAACCAGGACAAGAGAAAATAGGGTTCATTTTCGTTTTCCTGGTTTCCAGATTAAGACTTTTGGACTGCGTTTGCGGCTTCATCGCGGGCCCATTGATCGGCGCGCAATATGGCATCCAGATCAGGGTGCGCAACGTTCGTGTGCCGGTCCATGACGGCCGAGACCGTCTGCCAGATCCGCGGGAAGGAAATCTTGCGTCCAAGAAAAGCTGAGACCGCGATTTCGTTGGCCGCGTTCAACACCGCCGGCAATGTGCCTCCCGTCTCCCCCGCGCGGCGCGCCAGGTTCAATGCCGGAAAATCCTCATAACGCGGCGTCGCGAACTCCAACTGGCGCACCTTCCCGAAATCGAGTGGCGGCAAAGAATTGGGCACGCGTTCCGGCCAGGTGACCGCGTACTGAATCGGAAAACACATGTCCGAATGGCTAAGCTGCGCCAGCACCGACCCATCGCTGAATTCCACCATCGAATGGACAATGCTCTGCGGATGGATCACTACTTCCACGCGCTTCATCTCCACGCCGAACAACCAATGCGCCTCGATCATCTCAAGTCCCTTATTAAATAGCGTCGCCGAATCGATCGTGATCTTCGGCCCCATGTTCCAGGTCGGATGTTTCAACGCCTGCTCTACCGTAATCGATTCGAACTGCTTCACAGGCATCTGTCGAAACGGCCCGCCCGACGCCGTCAAGATCAGCCTTCGAACATCCGACTCTTCATTCAGCGTTGAACCTTGGACGTTGGACGCTGGACGTTTTCTTTGAGAGTCGAGGCACTGAAAAATCGCGTTATGCTCGCTGTCGACGGGCAAAACTTGAACGCCCTTCCTCCGCGCCTCCCGCATGACGATCTCTCCCGCCATCACGAGAATCTCTTTACTCGCTACCGCCAGATCTTTTCCCGCCTCGATCGCCGCCAGCGCCGGCTGCAATCCTCCCGTTCCCACCACTGCGACCAGCACCATCTCCGCTTCCGCCGAACACGCGATCTCCACCAACCCGCTCGGGCCGGAAAAGATGCGCGGCTCATATTTCAGCGCAGCTCGCAGCTCCCCCACTTTCGTCTCGTCCACCAGACAAACCGCCGCCGGCCGGACTTTATTCGCCTGCGCCGCCAGCTTTTGCGCGCTCTGGTTCGCCGCCAGGCCCACGATTTCCATCCGTTCCGGAATATCATGCGCCACTTTCAGCGCGCTCGCGCCGATCGACCCGGTCGCCCCCAAAACGACAACGCGTTTTCTTCTCATCCCAAGGGATTCGTTTCTCGCGGCCGGATTTAGTCCAGCCGAATGACGAGACGAAGATAGAAAAACAAAAGCGGGGCCGTAAACAACAGGCTATCCACCAGATCCAGCGCCCCGCCGATTCCCGGCAAAAGATTACCGGAATCCTTCACGCCCGTGCTCCGTTTCACAATCGACTCCGCCAGATCGCCGATGACCGCGGCAAAACCGAGGAGCAACCCGAGCACCGTAGCGTGCGTCCAGTTCAACCCGGGAAGGTGCAGCGGCATCAACTTGAACATGCTCCAGCTCGCCAGAAGCGAAAAAACCAGCGCGCCGAAGAAACCCTCCCAGGTTTTCTTCGGGCTGATGTGCGGAATCAACGGGTGGCGTCCAATCAGGCTGCCGGTGAGATACGCCCCCATGTCGCTGAACTTCGTGATCGCCACCAGATAAAGAACGTAGAACTGGCCTGTCACCGCGCCGGTCGGGCTGCGCGGCACGACGTAAACGATTTTCGTAATGAAGTTGTAAAGCCAGAGGACGTAAAGGAGACCGAAGAGCGTGTAGGCCATCGTGCGCAGCGGCGCGTCATCGCGGAGCCCGTCGAACATTTGACGGGTAAAAACCGTCAGCAGAAAAAAGAGCAACACGGCGACTTCGAAATCGTAGGAACGGCCGGGGCCCCATCGCGAAAAATAGTAAAAGCTGCCGCACAACATCACGACGCCGCAGATCATCGCGGTGATCTTGAAATTCGGCAGCCCCTTGTGATCGAGCATGCCGTAAAATTCCCAGAGCGAGAGCATCCCAAGCGTTCCGATTAGCGCGAAGAACGCAATTTCGTAGCCGGAAAAAATGATGCCGAGCGCGAGCGACCAAAGGACGATCGTGCTCGCGAAACGAAAAATAAAAACAGAGCGCGGCGTGGATGCTTTGGCTGCGGCGACGCGCTCGAGCGTCTCGGCCATTCGCGCACCATCCGAAATGATCCCGCCGAAGGCAAGCGCGGAAGGGAACAGGATTGCGCTCGCCCGACCCTCATTTAGTCTTGATGCCGTGAGCAAAACAATGCCGGCGCTCGTGAAGCGCGAGCGGGCGCCCGGATTAGCGCTTGAAGAAGTTCCGGTGCCCGAGATCGGGCCGAACGACGTTTTGATGCGGGTTCAGCGAGCCTCGATCTGCGGTACGGACCTGCATATCTACAATTGGGATTCGTGGGCGCAGAAAACCATTCCGGTTCCGATGGTGATCGGCCACGAGTTCGTCGGCGTGATCGAGAGAATCGGGCCCGGAGTGCACGACTTCAAAGAGGGTGAGCTGGTCACCACCGAAGGCCACATCGTCTGTGGCCATTGCCGAAACTGCCTGGCCGGCCGGCGGCATCTATGCCCGAACACAAAAGGGATCGGCGTAAATCGTCCCGGCGGCTTCGCGCATTACGTCTCCGTGCCGAAGACCAATCTCTGGCGATGCGATCCCAAAATTCCGATCGAGGTTCTTTCCTGTTCGGACCCGCTGGGCAACGCTGTTGATACCGCTCTCGCCTTCGATCTGGTC
>JALYIN010000481.1 GCA_030775765.1 Verrucomicrobiota bacterium | reverse complement strand
GTTTATCATGTTGCTGATTAGCACTGCCGTTCTGCTTCCCAGCGGTCTGGCGGGCACGACCTGGCAACTGCTGCCCTGGCCTCGGCTCTCGTTGATGCTCCTCTACGGTCTGGTGACAAGCGCCCTTTGGGAGGCGCCCATCTTCGCCTGGCTGCTCCTGGTCTCCAGCTGGGCGAGGCGCGCGACGTTCCTCTGGGCAGTGCTACCGTGGCTCGCCATCAGCGCGATTGAGAAACTCGCGTTCGATACGACCTTTTTCGCTCGCATGCTCGTCCGTCGTCTGACGGGCGGTTTCGAGGAAGGGTTCGTCGTCGTGCATTATCCGAAAGACGCGCACGTGCCGGTGGTCGATCGACTCACGCAATTCGATCCACTGAAATTCCTCAGCAGCCCCGGACTGTGGATCGGCCTTGTCTTCGCGGCAGGCTTCCTGATCGCCGCCATCCGTCTCCGCCGTTATCGCGGGCCTCTTTGATTCCATCCCAGCTAACCCACCGGACTCCATGAGAACTCCTTCGCCGTTCACGATCCTTGCATTGCTATTTCTTAGCTCCGCTGCGTTTGCGCAAAACCAGCCGGACGAACTTAAGCAGCGCATCCTGGCCCAGGCCCAAAGTATCGGGCCGGATGATTACGCCTTTACCCGGACAATCAAGAGTGAGTCGACATCCAACGGCAAAACAGAACAACACATGAACATCGACAAGTTCGACCCGACAAAATCGGGTGACGCCAGATGGACGCTCGTCTCCCGGGACGGGGCGCCACCTTCAGCCGACGCGGTCAGTCAATACAAGAAGGACACGCCGAAGCGCCGCGTCCCCGGCTACTATCGCCTCGCAAACTATTTCGGGTCACCTGCGACAGCTTCGACGGATTCTCGCGACCGGACGGTGTTTCATTTTACCGCGCTGCCGAAAGACATTGTGAAGGTGATAAACTCCGATGTATCGCAGAACGCGACCGCAGACGCATCCGTGAGCGACGCACACGGAGGGCCGTTCGTGGAGCAATTGCACGTCACCGTTCGCGCGATGCGCATAAAGCTGATTGCGAAACTCGAGAGCTACGAATTCACAGCGCGCTACCGCATCGGGCCTGAAGGGAAACCGCTCCTGATGGAACAGACTACCGACCTGTCCGGCTCAGGTATGGGACAGGAAGGAAAGGTGCACACCGTAGTCACCTACAGCGACTACCGGGCGGTTGGTAATCGGCGATAGGAGCCACTGGACACCTAACTACTCGAACGATGAAACGCTCACGAGGGCCTAACGAATGAACAGCACGCTCTTACCGATCCACATTGCCGCAGACGGACTTGCCCTTGTTCTCGGCGCCGTAGCGCTTTCGGTGAAGAAGGGCGGGAACGTCCACCGCCGCGCGGAGTGAATGCGAATGAAATTCAAACGCATTCTGAAATGGACCAGACGCGGCCTACTCGTCGTATTGCTCACTCTCACCGGCTGGGGCTTCATCGCTTACTGGACTTCGACAAACAACTGCGGGCGAAGCATTCCTGCGGGAGTTGAGCTGATGAAAGCGATCAGGTACTGCGAATACGGTGCGCCTGATGACGTTCTGAAGCTCGAGCAGGTCGAAAAGCCGGTTCCGAATGACAATCAGATTCTCATTCGGGTTCGCGCCGTTTCCCTTAGATTTTTCGACGGGGGCATGCTGGGAGGCAGCATCCCCGGCAGACTCCTCTTCGGACTTCGCAAGCCTAAAAACACAATCCCGGGATCTGACTTCGCTGGAACAGTTGAAGCCGTCGGCGGGAATGTGGTCGAGTTCAAGCCGGGCGATGAAGTCTTCGGAGTAAAAGCAGGATGTCTCGCCGAATACATCTGTCTTGGGGCCGACCGAGGCGCCGTGGTTTCGAAGCCGGCAAACGTTACCTTCGAGCAAGCCGCCTCGATCCCTACCGCGCTGGTCGCGTTACAGGGCCTGCGCGACACAGGTCAGGTTGAAAGCAGGACAAAAGGTCCTGATCAATGGTGCGTCCGGAGGCGTCGGAACATTTACCGTCCAGATCGCCAAGGCTTTTGGCGCGGAAGTAACCGGCGTCTGCAGCACGAAAAACCTGGACTTGGTCCGATCGATCGGCGCCGATCACGTGATTGACTATACAAAAGAGGACTACACCCAGAGCGATCAGCGTTATGACGTGATCTACGACCTCGTCAATAACCGTTCTTTTGCGGAACGCCGCCGTATCCTCAAGCCGGGGGGTATCTGCGTGTTAGCCGGGGTGGGCGGCTCAGGATTGCGCAAAGAGACCCTGTTCAATATGGCTTGCTCGCTCACCGCCGCTCTTCATTCGAAATTTTCGAAGGAGAAGTTTGTCACCTTTGGCGTCAGCTTTAACAACAAGGACCTCGGCATTCTGCGCGACCTGACGGAGAGCGGAAAGGTCGTGCCCGCTCTTACCAAAACCTATCCGCTTACCGAAACCGCCGCTGCCTACAAGTATCTCGAAACCGGCCACGTCCAGGGAAAAATCGCTATTACGATCGAATGAAGCTCGTTAGGCGGATCTTAAAATGGACAGGCATCGTCACCCTAATCGTAGCGGTAGCAGGCGGCCTCTTTCTCTTTGTGGCCTACTGGAGGTCGACCAACGACTGCGAACACAACACAGCTGCTCCTAGTCATCCTATGAAAGCTCTAAGTAAGTGCGAGTACGGTGTCCTGACGCTACGGGACGTTGAGAAGCCAAGCCCCACTGACAATCAAGTCCTGATCAAGGTTCGCGCGGCCTCCCTCAATGCAGTCGACGGGCACTTACTGCGCGGGTTCATCCCGATGCGGATGCTTACCGGATTGCGCAAGCCAAACGACCCGCGCTTCGGGACCGATTGCGCGGGCACGGTGGAATCCGTGGGCAAGAACGTTACCCAATTCAAGCAAGGCGATAAGGTCTTCGGCGCGGCGAATGGGGCGATCGCCGAGTATGTCTGTGCCGCCGAACGCACACTGGTCTCGAAGCCGGATAACATCACCTTCGAGCAGGCGGGTTCAGTCGCAGTCGCCGGACTCACGGCCCTTCAAGGTCTTCGCGACCAGGGAAAGATTCAGCCGGGCCAGAAGGTTCTTGTCAATGGCGCCTCCGGAGGCGTGGGTACGTTCGCCGTGCAGGTCGCGAAGGCGTTTGGCGCAGAGGTGACCGCTGTCTGCAGCCCGCGCAACTTGAAAATGGCCCGATCGATCGGCGCGGATCATGTGATTGACTATACGAAAGAGGACTTCACCCAGGGCGAACAGCACTACGATCTTATCTTCGATAACGTCGGGAACCATTCCATTGCGGAACGCCGGCGGGTCCTGACTCCGAATGGCATCTGCGTCCTGGCTGGAATGGGCAGCGCCGGAAAGCACGAAGGCCAGTGGGCGCGTCTAGCCGGGAACTTGAAAGCCTTTTTCCTGTCGCCCCTTATCTCTCAAAAGTTCAAATTCTTCATCGCCAAGGTTCTCAACGCAGACCTAACCGTTCTGCGCGATCTCATGCAGGAGGGCAAAGTGACGCCGGTTATCGACCGGCAGTATCCAATGAGCGAGACCGCGGAAGCTCTCCGTTACCTGGAGGAAGGCCACGCCCGGGGAAAAGTAGTGATTACGATGGATTAAGAAGATTATGCTTCGAAACGGCCGGCCACGGCGCCGCCAAAATGAAAGAACAGATGTATGAAAATAAAACGCGCAATAAAATGGAGCCTGCTCGCGATTCTGATCGTGTTGATTATCTGGTTCCAGATCTCCTACTGGACCTCGAGCAACGACTGTGACCAGCTCACCGCTGTTCAAGGCAACAGCATGAAAGCCATTGTTTACTGCGACTATGGGGTCGCGAATCTCAAGTATACGGAAATTCAAAAGCCGGTGCCGACTGACGATCAAATGCTGGTCAAGGTTCGCGCCGTTTCGATCAATCCGTACGACTGGCATTTTATCGAAGGCACGCCTTACATCATGCGGGCGTTGGGAGTCGGGCTCCGCAAACCGAAGGATACTCGTCTTGGCGTCGATTACGCCGGCACGGTTGAAGCCGTCGGTAAAAATGTAACCAAGTTCAAGCCTGGCGACGACGTGTTCGGCGGTAAGACCGGCGCTTTTGCCGACTACATTTGCGTGCGGGCGGATCGAGCGATCGCACTGAAACCGGCAAACATTACTCCCGAGCAGGCGGCTTCGGTCAATATCGCCGCTATCACTGCCTTGCAGGCGCTTCGTGACAAAGGAATGGTCCAGCCGGGACAAAAGGTCTTGATTAACGGCGCGTCGGGAGGTGTGGGCACTTTCGCGGTCCAGATTGCGAAGTCGATGGGAGCCGACGTCACCGGCGTTTGCAGCACGAGAAACGTCGAGATGGTTAAGTCACTCGGCGCGGACCGCGTCATTGATTACCTGAAGGAGGATTTCACAAAAAGCGGCGAACATTACGATGTGATCCTGGATAACGTGATTAATCACTCTCTGTCGGAATGCCGCGCGATGCTCACCCCTCAGGGTAAGTATGTGATGATTGGTGGCGGCGGCGCGAATGACAACCCGTGGGTCGGACCCTTTGGACGCGTCATTCACATGCTGCTCTTAAAGCCATTCCTGAAACAACCAATGTCGATGATGATGGCAGACTCTAACGCAACGGACCTTACCTTTCTAGCTGGGTTGATGGAAGCGGGCAAGGTCAAGCCGGTTATCGACCGGACCTACAAAATGAATGATCTTGCGTCGGCCATTCGGTATCTCGAAGAAGGACACGCCCGCGGAAAAGTAGTGCTAACCATGGATTGATTGGAGGGACGACCACTGTGTCGTGCAGCTCTAGTAACATTAGTTCAGGGACGACACAGACGCTCATCCCTCCAAAAATGGAATGATGAAACGCTTTCTGGCCGCCGCTCAGTCACGCATCGTCGATGTTAAGCCAAACGAGATCCGCGCTCTCTGGCTCGGATTCGCTTTTCATTTTCTCATCCTGACTGGCTACTACATTATGCGGCCGATTCGCGACAGCATCGCCGCCAGCAATCGCCTCGAAACGTTGCCCTGGATGTTCGCCGCCACCCTCGGAGCGATGGTGGTCGCTAATGCGCTCTTCGCCGCCATCGTCGCGCGCATGTCGCGACGAAAATTTATTCCGCTCGCTTACGGATTTTTCATTTTCAATCTCGCGCTTTTCTTTCTCCTGATGCGGACCGCTCCGCCGGAGGAGCAAGTCTGGATCGGGCGCGCGCTGTATGTCTGGGTCAGCGTCTTTAATC
>JALYIN010000480.1 GCA_030775765.1 Verrucomicrobiota bacterium | reverse complement strand
CCGCCGTAGCCGCCACCACCGCCGCCGTAGCCGCCGCCACTACGACCGCCACCCGGCGGACGCGGTTCGCGCGGGCGCGCTTCGTTGACGGTCAACGGACGACCCTCGACGGTCTTGCCATTGAACTCGGTGATTGCCTTCGCCGCATCCGCTTCGCTCGTCATCGTGACGAACGCAAAGCCGCGCGATTTACCGGTGAACTTATCCTGCATCAACGTGACTTCCTGGACAGGGCCGACGCCGGCGAACATGTCCTGAAGATCGGTCTCGGTGGTGTTGAAGGAAAGATTTCCTACGTATAATTTAGTGCCCATCTGAGTTAACTGAGGAAAACGCCGCTTGGCCACTGTTCCCGCTCATCGGATTTCAAATCGCCACTGAAAAAACTCAACTGACAATCTACCAACGCACCGAGCTTCCGTTTTCTTTTCGGCGTGATTAGTAGAGGCTTTTGCCAGCGAAAGCAACTAGAATCCGGGGCGCTTTGCCCCACCTAAAAATGCCTGATTTTTCCTCTCCATCTCGGCCTGCAAACGGCGCTCGCGTCGCCGTTGTCGCCGCGGGAATTGTGAGCCCGCTCGGTTTCGGGCTGGAGGAAACGCTGGGGTCGCTCCGGGAAGCGAAAGATTGCGTGTCGAATGTGACCGCATTTCTGGTCGATCGCTGTCGCTGCCAGACCGCCGGCCAGGTTCCGGCCGCGCCTTTGGCGGAAGCCAACCAATACCAGCGCCATCCCGAACGGCTTCATCGCGTCGCGCGGATGATGATCCTCGCCCTGAAAGAAGCCCTCGAGCAGGCCGGCGATTTCCAACCGGAGCTGACGGTGGTCGGCACGACTAGCGGCGGGATGACCTTTGGCGAACAGTATTATCGCGACCTGAAGTCCGGGCGCAGACCCTCACGCCAGGGGCCATCGCTGATCGCGAACTACACGCCGCAGAAACCGGTGATGGACGCGCAAGAGGCGTTCGGGATCGGTGCGCCCTGTCAGGTCATCGCGAATGCCTGCGCCTCGGGCACGAACGCGATCGGCCATGCCTTTAACTGCGTGCGCTCCGGCCGCTACCAGCGCGTCCTGACGGGCGGCTACGACGCGATCTCGGAGCTGGTCTTCGTCGGGTTCGATTCGCTCCAGGCATCGACGCCCGACCGCTGCCGGCCTTTCGACCGGGAGCGGAGCGGGATGGTGCTCGGCGAAGGCGCGGCGGTTCTCGCGCTCGAAAATCTCGAAGCCGCGCAGAACCGCGGGGCGACGATCCTGGCAGAAGTAATTGGCTACGGAATCTCGACCGACAACTTTCACCTGACCCAACCCGATCCAACCGGGAGCGGAGCGCGCCGGGCCATGGAAGAAGCGTTACAAAGCGCTAAAATTTCGCCCGCCGAGATCGATTACATTAACGCCCACGGAACCGCGACGGCTTTCAATGATGCGGCCGAAGGCAAGGCGATCGCCGAGTTGTTCAACGGCGTCCCGGTCAGCTCCACGAAAGGAATGATGGGCCACTCGTTAGGCGCGGCCGGCGCCATCGAGGCCGTGATCAGCCTCCTCGCCCTCCAGCACCAACTGCTCCCGCCGAACATTAATTTTCGCCAGGGCGATGCTGGCCTGGACCTGAACATTGTTGCGAACTCTGCCCGTCCCGCCCGCGTGCGCACCGTTCTTTCAAACTCGTTCGGGTTCGGCGGCACCAACGCTTCCATCATCATGCGGTCCGTCGCCGCATGAGCGTGCGTATCGCGGGCATGGGCTGGGTCACGCCGCTCGGGAGCGGTGTCGCGGAAGTGTGGAGCCGCTTGCTGAATGGCGAGAGCGCGCGCGCGGAAACGCTTTCCAGTCCGCTCGGCCGCGACTATCCGGTCTTCCGCGTTCCCGCGTCCGCTACGGCCAAGGCGGCGGCCCACGCGCGGCTCCGCCGTTCCAGCGCCATCTCGCGTTTTGCTGCCGTCGCTGGCCTCGATGCCCTGGAGAGTGCCGGGGTAAAACTCGATTCCGAAATCGCGAAGCGAACCGCATTGATCTTCGCCGTCTCAAACGGCGGCGTAATCTATACGAAACGGTTCTACCACGAGATCGTTGAGTCGGGCGCGCAGGCCGCGAGTCCTCTTCTTTTCCCCGAAACGGTTTTCAACGCGCCGGCCAGCCACCTTGCCGCGATTCTCGGCATCACTGGCGCCAGCTACACGCTCGTCGGCGACGGCGCGGTCGGCACACTCGCCCTGAAAATGGCCGAAGACCTTATGACGAGCGACACGCTCGATTACTGCCTCGTCGTCGGTGCCGAAGAAGCCGACTGGTTGTTATGCGACGCGTATCACAAATGGCGCCTGCTGCGTGCCGTGCCTCCTGTTGAACCATTTCAGCAGCCAGCCCGCGGCACGATCGTCAGCGAAGGGGCGGGCGCGCTCCTGCTCACACGCAACGGTCCCGTCCAAATCGAAAAAATCGCGAGCGGAACGAACTTCCGGAAACAGCGCGAAGCGGCTGCCGGCGTGGACTCCGTGTTCTCCGAGCTTTGTGCCATGCCACCGGATCTCGTAGCCGCGAGCGCGAACGGAACATTCATCGATGCAGCGGAACAGATCGCGGTCGGGAAGCATTCGCCGAAAGCCACGGTCTACGCAGTGAAAGGACCGCTCGGCGAGAGCGTGGGCGCGAGCAGCCTATGGCAAACCATCTCCGC
>JALYIN010000479.1 GCA_030775765.1 Verrucomicrobiota bacterium | reverse complement strand
CAATATCCCGCGGGGTCTAGCCTATTTCCTGCCCTGGACCTTGTTGCTGCCCTTGGCGGCGAAAGCGAAATGGGCGACGAATTCCGAGCGCTCCCTCGCCCTGGCCCTTGGATGGGCAGCGGCTATGCCGTTTCTGCTCGTGAATTTGCTTCCCGGCGCATTACCACGCTACTCCATGCCGGCGTTGGTGCCGGCCTGCTGGCTGATGGCGATGACGCTGGCAGCGAAGGAAGTGCGCTGGCGGGGCAAGGTCGTTGAGTCGACGATTCGCTTGCGCTGGGTGCTTTCGACCGCGATTGCCGCGAGTGTTTTGGTTTGCGTCTATGCCGTCGTGGTCGTGCCCTCCTTGCAACGGCGTTCGAAAGTGAAACCGATCGCCGCGCAAATCGATCAGCATGTCCCCGAATCCGAGCGGCTGTATGCCCTCGACCCGGACTTTCAGCCGTTTCTTTTTTACGTGCGTTCACGTCTCGTCTACGTGAACGGGCTCGAAGAAGTGCCGGCCAACGCGCGTTATTTGCTCCTCCAGCCCGAGCGCGAGCGTGAAGTCATGGAAAGCCAGCGCTGGTCGCCGTTGCACGCGCGGCCGATTGAGCGGATCACCGATTATCGAAAACGCACGATCATCCTTGCCCGGGTGGGGGAGGAGTAATTGGAGCGGGAACGCCCGCGCCCAAGAGGTATGCGCGTCCCTTTCCAACGGCTCGAGGGCGAGCCGTCTCCAATCGTTTGACAACTCCGCCAACTCGGGATTCGTTAGCACGCTAATCAATTTGCCGGACATGCCTTTACCAAACATTAACGAGCTCGGTCTTGTCCTCTTCGGCACCGCGCGCGCCTGGCGCACGAAGCTCGATCAGCGCCTGCGACCCCTCGGTTTAAGCCAGGGTAAATGGCGCACCCTTATCCATCTCTCCCAAGGCGGAAACAAGCGCACCCAAAAGGAAATCGCCGAGCGCATGGGGATTGAAGGACCCACGCTCGCGGGTTTGCTCGACCGCTTGCAGGACGACGGCTGGATCGAGCGCCGCGGGTCCGCGGAGGATCGGCGCTGCAAAACGGTCCATCTCCAACGGGGCTCGAAGTCCGTGCTCGATAAGATTTTCAACACGGCCCACGACTTGCGCGCGGAACTAATCAAGGATATCCCGCAGCGTGACCTCGAGACTTGCATTCGAGTCCTCAGCCAGATCCGGGCAAAGGCCGAGCAGTCGGCGACCAACGGCGCGGGCAACGGTCATCCCGACCTGAGTCATAGAACCCGCTTATCATGACCACGATGGCCAAAGCCAATATCGTCACGCGCGCCGCGGTCGGAAAACTCGAGCATCGGTTCGGCCGCAAAAAACTCTATTGGGGTGGCAGCCTGATTGTTTTGGTGGCGTTGCTCCTCACTCTGCGGACCATCGCCAACCGCCCGGCCCCAAAGGTTGCCCCGGGACCGAGGCCGGTGGTGACGGCGAAGGTGATCACCCAGGATGTGCCGTTGTATCTTGACGAAATCGGGTCGACGGCCGCCTACGAAACGGTGCAGATCCAGGCGCAGGTCAGCGGTCAAATCATTGCCCGTGAATTCAAAGACGGCGCGGACGTCAAGAAAGGCGATTTGCTTTTCCGGATCGATTCCAAGCCTTACGAAGCCGCCTTGGCCAGCGCCCAGGCGGATCGGGCCTTGAATCAGGCGACCCTGAAACGTCAGGTCGAGTTGCGCGCGAAGAATGTTACGGCCAGCCAGGAATTTGACACCGCGCAGGCCAACGCACAGAGATCGGAGGCCGCGGTCGCAGCGGCCCAGGTGAACCTCGATCGCTGTTTCATCAAGTCGCCGATCGATGGCCGAGCCGGCTTGCGGAACGTCGACGTCGGGAATGTAGTCGGGCCCAGCGGCACTACTCCGCTGCTCACGATCATGGGGATGGACCCGATCTACACCGACTTTACGGTGGCGGAGCCCGACCTTCCGCTCGTTAGGCGTTACCTGAACAATCCAAGCTTGAAGGTCGTTACCGACGCCCAGGACGACAACGTCGAGCCGCGCTCAGGCAGCCTCTACTTTATCGACAACGCCGTGCAACCCGGCGCGGGAACGGTCAAGCTGCGGGGAGTGACGCCTAATCCCGACCGCGCGCTCTGGCCATCGCAGTTCGTGAAGGTGCGATTGATCCTGGACGTCTTGAAGGACGCCAAGCTTGTTCCCGGCAGCGCCGTTCAGATTGGCCAAAACGGTCCGTATGTTTTCATCGTAAAACCCGATTCAGCGCTGGAGCTGCGGCAGGTGAAACCTGGACAGTCGCAGGGCGATCTCACGGTCATCACCGATGGCGTCCAGGCCGGTGAGACCGTTGTTACTTCCGGTCAGCTTCAACTTTCGCCCGGGATGAAAGTGAATCCGCGAGCGTCCGGTCCGAACGACGGCGAAAAACCCGGACAAGCGAACGCGACTCATTAGACCAATGCGAGACGACGACGGCGACAACGAAGAGGACGCTTCGCTCGACAAACCCGACCGGCAGCGCGGCGGTGTTGTCGGTGGGAAAACGAAGGGCAAACTCGTCCAGTTCTCCTCCGGCCTCTCGAAGCCGTTCATCGAACGGCCCGTAATGACGATGCTCTTGACAGCGTCGCTCATTGTCTTCGGCATCCTCACCTTCAAGCAGCTGGCCGTGAACGATCTTCCGGCAGTCGATTATCCGGTTATTTCGGTCAGCGCGAGTTATCCGGGCGCCAACCCGGAGACGATGGCCAACACCATCGCGACACCGCTGGAAAAACAGTTCACCCAAATCCCCGGGGTGACGCTCACCACCAGCTCCAGCACCCAGGGCTCGACCAACATCACCCTCCAGTTCGATCTCGACAAAAGCATCATCGACGCCTCGACGGACGTGCAGGCGGCGATTCAGCGGGCGAGCGGGCAGTTGCCTAACGACCTGCCGAGCCCGCCGCGTTTCGAGAAATCCAACCCGAACGATCAGCCGGTCATGTATATCGCCCTGACGAGCGATACGCTGAGCGACGGCGACCTTTACAAGTACGCGACTTCGCAGGTGCAGCAGCGCGTTAACATCCTGCCGGGTGTGTCGCAGGTCCAAATCTTCGGGGTCAAGAGTGCCATCCGGATCAAGGTCAATCCCGCCGCACTCTCCTCCCGCAACATTACCCTCGACGAGCTCTCCGCGGCGGTGCGCGCGGGCACCTCGTATTCCGGCGCCGGACAGTTTGATGGGAAAAATACCTCGCTGGTCCTCCGCCCGAATGGACAGATAGCCGATGCCGAAGGCTACCGGAATTTGATCATCGCCCGCGGAAAAGATGGAACGCCGATTTACCTTCGCGATGTCGCCAACGTTATCGACAGTGTGCAGGACGAACGCCTTTCGCGTCACTTCTATGCGCGCGGATTCAATCCGCCGGCTTCTGTGATCGTGCTCGCGGTTTCGCGTCAGGCGGGGGCGAACGCCGTGCAGGTCGCCCGGTCGATTAACGAGCTCATCCCGCAAATGCGTTTCCAGCTGCCCGGCTCCATTAATCTCATCCCGACCTTTGATCGCTCGCAAAGTATCGTCAATTCCGTCTCCGATGTGCAGGCCACGCTTTTCATCGCGTTCGTGCTTGTGGTGCTGGTCATCTT
>JALYIN010000478.1 GCA_030775765.1 Verrucomicrobiota bacterium | reverse complement strand
GTCTGCAACTGTTCGCGATCAACAACGTGGACCTGATGATCGGCCAGGTGAAGATTCAGCCGCAGTGGATTCAGAACATCAACACCGTTTGCATCGTGGTGGGCGGGCCGCTCCTCGCGTCGCTCTTTACCCGCATGCGCGCGGGCGGATGGAGGATCGACATACCGAAGCAGTTTGCGACCTCGCTGATCCTGATGGCGCTCGGTTTTCTCATTCTCCCGCTCGGGATCAAGCTGGCCGGGGCCGATGGCAAGAGTGCGTTCGTGTGGCTGTTCCTGAGCTACGTCCTGCAGAGCATCGGTGAGCTGCTCATCATGCCGATCGGATACGCGATGATCGGCAAGATCGCGCCGAAGCAATATCAGGGAGTGATGATGGGCAGCTGGATGCTCGTGACCGGCCTCGCGTCGCTCTTCGCGGGCGACTTCTCGGGCATGATCCCCGATCCGAAGGGCACCACTGCGATCGCGACCAACCCCGAGTATGTGAAGCTCTTCGGCGCGCTCGGCGCGGGTAGTCTCGTGGTCGGCATCGCGCTCGTCGTGCTTATCCCGTTCCTGCGCCGGCTAATCACCGACAAGGCGGAGGTGCCGCCCGAGCAAATGGCGACGGCGACGGTTGTGCCGGTGGCGTGAAGGCAAAGAAAGTGACGTGTGACCTGCCTTTGCTTGGCTTCGGCATGGCAGGCGAGTTGGGAAATCATGCGGCGTGGGCCAACGCCGCAGCTTGCGGCCTCACGGTGAGCCGATTCGCCGACGTGCGCCGAAGGCCATGACGCCGGGCATTGGCTCAAAGTTCCCAGTTTCTAGGAGTGCGCGCCGCGTTGCCTGTCCAACGGTAGGGATTGTTATCGGTTTCGCGCTAGCCAGTTCCTCGCGAGTTGCAGGTAATCGATGAAGGTTAGCTGACTGGAGTCCAGGTCGGCATCGTCTGCAATGATGGGAAGTTCGCGCCGGAACTGGAGATACTTTTCCCAGATCCGAGTGCCGCCCGGAAGAGCCGCTTTGCCAGGAGCCGCTTGCAACCAGTTGCGGATCTGCCGAATCACCGCACAGGGTCTCTTGCCATGGGCTTTGATGTCCTGGCCGCTAATGTCCGAGATGAAGCGCTTGAAGCGATAGGGAGCCCGGTCCATCACCAGACAGCGCTTCTTGCCGGAATGCCGGCCGAATTTCTTCGCGCCGAGGAAAATTCCCAGCTCGAGCGGCATGTTGAACCGCGGTAACTCATACGGCTGCCCTTTCACCTCGGTCCTTGAAATGTCGTGGATGCCATGATTGCACTCCCGGATCAGCTTATAGATCGTGTCGATCCGGACTACGCCGCCGTCCGTTTCCTCCAGCGTGCAGCGCGGCAGAAATCCGCACGCGGTCACACAAAACACGACCGCCTCAAACAGCGGCTGGTATTCGGGGTCGAACGGGCAATTGATGAACACACCGCGACTCGGTTGTCCTGCCATGGAGGGAGCGGATCGGATTAAGCGTGCGCGTGCTTTGTGACCAGGCGGACATCCCGGTGCGAGCCGGACCGGATTTTTTCCTTATACTTCGCCGGGTTGCTTCGGCGTAAACGGGCCAGCTTGTCGACTGCCTCTCGGATCTTGACCTGGGGAACAGTTCCGTTGCGATGAACTTCTTGAAGGGGCGGATACTTAGTTGCCGGCATGATTACCTTCTTGGTTGAGTGTTGTTGGTTCGAATGTGCGCCTTGCGGACCCCTCTTGGAAGCGAATTCCATTCCGCGGGCCTTCCGGTCTGGAGGTTTGGGGTCGCGTCCGAAGGGAAACGCGCTGAAAGCGTGAGGCGGATGTCATGGGGGTCACTACGGGGCCATTTGAGCAGCGAGGCGTGCGGAGGCAAGCTCCAATCTGGCCCCGGCGCAATCTCCTCGCGTTTTCTCGAGCGGCGCGAAGAACCAATTAATCACGGGAAACTCACGGACGCGGCCGCTATTTCATTCGGTCAAACGTCTTTTGGAGGAGCTGGAGATCGGTCGCGTGACCGACTTTTTCTCGAGATTGATCGATCCACTTTTTCTCGAGTGCGTTCTTCGTCGGACGATCGGATTCGTAGAAGACGCCGAAGACGCCGGGGAAGGGGAGTTGGGCGAGCTTATACGCGGCGAGCTCGTCGGTGACGTCGTGACGAAGTTCGTCCTCGGGGGTGTTATCCCACTTTTTCTCGTCGATCACCTCGAAGGCGCCGCCTTTGCGCGGGTTGGCGGGGTCGAAGGCGCCGGGGAAAAATTCGACGCATTCACTCAGGCATTCGATGACGCTGAAGCCCTGGTGATCCATGGCGCGCTCGATCATCTGGATCATGTGGTTGACCTGGGTGGCGTGGGTGCGGGCGACGAAGGTGGCGCCGGCGCAGATGAGTTGTTTCATCGGATTGACCGGCTGGTCGATCGCGCCGGTCGGGTCGGTCTTCGATTTGAAACCGATCGGCGACGTGGGCGAGGTCTGCTTCTTCGTCAGGCCATAGACGAAGTTGTCCATGATGAAGTAGACCAGGTTGATATTCTTGCGCGCGCCGTGGTTGAGATGGTTGCCGCCGATGGAGAAGCCGTCGCCGTCGCCGCCGAAGAGAAAAACGTGGAGGTCGGGGCGGGCCAGGCTGATGCCGGAGGCGAGCGGGACGGCGCGGCCGTGAATGAAATGCGCGCCGTAGCCGTTCACGAAATAGGGGAAGCGCGAGGAACAACCGATCCCGGCGAGGGTGACGATCTTCTCGTGATCGAGCTGCCGTTTCTCGAGGACTTTGTAATAGGAGGCGAGCACGGCGAAGTCGCCGCAGCCGGGACACCAGGTGGGGTGATCGGCGGTGATGGCTTTTTTCGTCAGCTTCTCGCGCGGGGCGTCGAGGACTGCGGTTCCTGTAGTGGCGGGCGTGTCGCCCGCAGTGGTTTGGCCGTTTGCAGGCGACACGCCTGCCGCTACAGAAGAACCGTTGCTGGGTTGGGTTTGTTCGGTGCTCATTGGGAAATTACTTCTGTTTCTCATCGCCGGAGACGGCGACCTGCGCACCTTCGGCGCGTTCGCCGGGAGGATGCTTCGTGTGATCGGCGAGCCCGGATGAGGCTTTCGAGGCTTCGGCGCCGGGCATGGTCGGGGTATTGTCGCCCGCCCGATCAACGGCGTCCGGGACCTTTGCGGCGGCGCGCTCGGTTGCGGCTGCAATGTCCGGATCTTTCGCGGGCGGCGCAGTCACCTTTTCATCAGGATCGTTTGCTCGGTTCATAGATCTTAGCCGACTCCCTGCGGGACGACTTCTTTCAAGGACTTCACGTTCTCAACCGAGGTGTCGGAGTGAATGATGGATGGGCCTTCGCGCGGAATTTTCCGGGCGGCAAAAGAGCGTCCTTCGAAAACGCGTTCGAGAATCTCTTTCACTCGGAAGGTGAGACCATCCGTCTTGGTGGTGCTTTCGATCTTCGGTTCGCAGAAACGCGCCCGCAGGATGCTGGCAAGCTGGCCGAACCCGTAGAGACCCTGGTCGTTCATTTCGACGACAACGACGCGTTTGAACCGGGAGAAGATTTTTTCAAGACCGTTCGGGAACGGATGGACATGGCGCAGATGCAGCGCGCCAACTTTCTCGCCGTGTTCGCGCGCCAGTTTCACGGCGTCGTGGATGGGGCCATACGTGGAACCCCAGCCGACGAGGAGCACGTCGCCCGCGGCATCGCCGTAGATTTCGGGAACGGGAATTTCGTCGGCGAGCTTGCGCAATTTGTTGCGGCGCTTGGCGGTCATGGCCATGTGCATCTTCGGGCTGCCGGTCGGGTGCCCCATCTCGTCGTGCTCGAGCCCGGTGACGAGTGGATATTTCCCATCAGCGATCCGGGAGCCGGGCGGGACGTGCTGGGTGATGGAATCGACGGCGTAAGGCTTGAAGGCGGCGCGCGGAGAAAGATCGGGCTTCGGATCAATCATCAGCTCTTTCAACTCGGGCTCGTCGAACGCTTCGATGCGAGTAGCGAGCGAGGTGTCGCTCAAGATGAAAACCGGCGTGCTGTATTGGCGTGCGATGCGCGCGGCTTCTATCGCGATGTAGAAACAATCTTCCACGGTTGCCGCGGCCAGAACGACGCGCGGACTATCACCGTGCCCGCCGTAGATGGCCTGGAAAAGATCGCTTTGCTCGACGTTCGTGGGCAGACCGGTGCTCGGTCCGCCGCGTTGCACATTGATGATGATGATTGGGATCTCGGCCATTGAGGCCCAGCCAATGGCTTCGGTCTTGAGCGAAATTCCGGGGCCGGCACTGCCGGTGACGGCGAGATAGCCCGAGAACGAAAAGCCGAGCGCGAGCGAGACGGCGCCAAGCTCGTCCTCTGCCTGGACGAAGATGCCGCCGTATTTCGGCAGTTCGCTGCGCAAAATTTCCATGACCGACGACCAGGGCGTGATGGGATACCCGGCGCCGTAACGGACGCCGGCCGCGAGCAATCCGTAGGCGAGGGCCTGGTTGCCATCCATCGTGATCTGCGCGCGATCACCCTCCCTGGGCACGGTCGCCTCAAACTTGTAGTGCTTGGTCAGGACATTGCCGACGGGGTAAGCGTAGCCGGCGGTGAACGCCATGATGGCGGTGTTGGCGATGCTCGCATCTTTGCCGGCAAATTTTTCTTTGATCAAGGTGGTCAACTTCTCGACATCGAGATGAAAAATTTTCGCGATCAAACCGAGGATGAAAATGTTTTTGCCTTTGTCTTTGGCCGTTCCCCCGAGCGCTTCCACAGTCAGCCCGGTGATCGGGACGCCGACGTAAACAAAACGTTTGTCGTCGAGGTCAGGCTGGACGTTGTCGGAATCGTAAAGCAGAACGCCGCCATCTTTCAAAAAGCTGATGTGGTCCTGGTAACTGTGTTGATAGAAGGCGACGAGGAAATCGGCTTCGTCACCGGCGGAGAGGACTTCGCCGGTGCCCATGCGCACCTGGAAGATGGACGGACCGCCGGAGATGGTCGCGGGGATCGTCATGTAGGTCATGACATCGTGATCGCTGCGGCCGGCGAGGCGGGCGAGGAACGCGCCGGCGCTCTGGATGCCGTCCTGCGAGTTTCCGGCAAGCCGGATGACAGCGTCGTTGATGTTTTCCGGGCGAAGATCGGCCCGCTCCGATAC
>JALYIN010000477.1 GCA_030775765.1 Verrucomicrobiota bacterium | reverse complement strand
GAGAAGAGCAATCACCCTGAGGGATTTCGAGCGGATCCAACAACTTCATGTGATCGGGTTGGCCGGGGAGCTTGCCTGCCCGGACAGGATTTGACATAACCAAGGTTTGCCGCTGTGCCGGGTGGTGCGGGGGTGATGCAACAACAACAACAAACGAAAGGACAGCAATATGGCTGATGAAAAAAGCGGGACAAAGCCCGAGAAAGAGGGCGGAGCGGGCCTCGAAAAGGATGACGGCGCGGGCGATGAGGCGGGCGGTCGCCACCGTCATAGAATGCTTTATACCTGCTGGCATGACCACGCGAGTAACGTCGTGCATGCTAACTGGTCCTGGTTCACGTGCTGGCGGTGCGGCGCGTTGAACTACATGTAATCCGCCCAGCGGATTTGCAGGAAGAGCAGGGTTCCACGCCCTGCGCTTCCATTTTCAGGGAAGGCGCTCCGAGCCGATCCCTCCCCCCGGAGTCGAGCCGGGCGGAGCCGGTGACGGAGTTTGCTCCTGCCCTCGGAATCTAGCAGCGAAACGACTTTCGTCGTGCTCCTGCCTTATCTCCCACTCGACAACACGCGTGGCTCGTCGCACGGACCACGTCGCTGGAGGAGCACGCCGCGGGTCGCGTCGCCTTTCGGCGCGTCCGGGCAGGAGCGCGAGTGTTTCCCCGGCGGGTTCGGGATATCCGGAAAGCGCCTTCGAACCACCCCAGTGCCTCCCAGACGTGGCTGCATGAGCAACGTTCCGATTGCGTCGAGGCTCTGGCGTCCCGGTAGGAGCTAAACCATCGGCCGCTCGAGGTTGGGAGATAAAGGCAGGAGTAACGAACGAGGCGGCGCGGCGGCATACGAGGGAAAAAACGCCTTTTTGCGTCGAACCAGGCGTTCTATCGTTCCGACCGCTGGTCCAGGAATAGGCGCTCATGCAGATCAGGACACCGCCGCCTGATCGTCGTCCTTGAACCGGCGCCGCTGAGGCTGTAGTCTGGCGTCGGATGCGAACGATCTTGCGAGTTCTGCTTTGCCTGACGATCTCCTCGTCCATCGCGACCGCGGTAACGCCGGCGCGGATTGTGGTCGCCGAGCCCGCGAAGTCGACCTGTTGCGCGAAAGCGAAGAAGGACGCGCCTTCGAAAGATTGCGAACATCAGGCGCCGAGGTCGGACCCGGACAAGCCGTGTTGCGTGGCCTGCCCGCTTTGCATCGCACTTTTCCTCACCCGCACGAATCCATTCGTCTATCCGCCTACCGATCGAGAATCTTTCGCGGCTATTTCTGCGCGCGCGAACGCGGTTCCGCATCGGCCGCCTGTCCCACCGCCGCGCGCCTGAGGCGCTAACTGGCACCGGCTCGTCCCGCGACTGTGGGACGAGGGAATCGAAATTTAACAGGAGGATTCTATGAAATACCTATTGATGATTCTGGTGGCGTTTGCGCTGGTCGGCACGGCGACCGCAACTTCTACCGCGGCGGATTGCTGCGGTGGTGGCGCTTGCTGCCTGATCAAGTCACCTTGCTGCGCAAAATAAGCGTGGCGGTTAGTTAAAACGGAGCCCCCGCCGTAGAAATCCGGCGGGGGCTCTTGCTTGGAGGAGGGCTGGTGTTCCGCGCGTCGATTTGGATCAACGCTTCAGTTTCGCCAGAGCCTCGCGCGCCAGTTTCTGTTTTGAATCCAGACTGAGAGCCGTCTCGTATTCCTTGCGCGCGTCCGCGGGGTCGCCTTTCTTTTCCCGAATCTGGCCGAGACGGAAATGCGCGCCGGCCACGGGAGGATTCTCCAGCGCTTCGCGCATGGGCATGGCAATGTAGAGACGAAGGCATTTTTCTCCCCGGTCGAGCTGTTCCCCGCTGAGGGCGGCGGTCCGGCCGATTTGATAAAGCCCCATCGGATGGTTCGGATCGGTCGCGAGGACGCGGTCGAGTGCGCCGAACGCTTTCTCCCAATCTTTTTTCTCCTGTTGGATCAGGGAGATCCGGATCTGGGTCATCGGATTGGAAGGGTTCAGGCGGGCCGATTCCTGGTAAGCCGCGAGTGCGGCGTCGTAATGTTTGTCGCCCGCCAGGAAATCTCCTTCGATTTGCATGGCCAGGGCCGGATCGTGCCTCCGAATGAAGGCGACCTGCTCGGCCGCCTTCGCGTTGCTGCCGCCCAAAAGTCCCGGGACAGCGCGATACATGATCGCGAGATCATTGCGCGCTTCGAGATTCATTGGTTCCAGTTCAATCGCCTTTTCGAGTTCCGCTTTTACCTTTCGAATACTTAGCACGCTGCTGGTGATGCCGTTCTGCGCGGCCTGGAGTCCGAGCGCGCGCCCGAGCCATTGGTGGAATCGCGAGTTGCCCGGTTCCGCGGCCACGCATTTTTCGAGCAGCGGGACGGCGGCGGCGAATTGCTGCCAGCGCATCAGTTCCTGCGC
>JALYIN010000476.1 GCA_030775765.1 Verrucomicrobiota bacterium | reverse complement strand
ATGTAGCGCTCCAGGCTCTTCACCGCTGTGGGCTCTTCGTGACTCGATTTGCGCTCGTACGATTCCTTGATCTTCGCGATCAGGAACTGCGAGTTCTCCTGAACCGTTCGAGTTTCGAACTGCGCCTTATCCTTGGAAAGGCCGAGCGGGAAGGTGACGTTTACCCAGTTCAAAAGCCCGGCGTAGTTCGCCTCGTCCCCCGACGCGCCGGTGCCGAGAAACTCCTGCACCTTTCCTGGAACCGCTTCGTCGATGACCTCGAAAACCAGTTTGCGCGGCTCCTCGGAGTCGATCGTGTCGTTGCGGTACGTGTAAACGACCTCGCGCTGGTTGTTCATCACATCGTCGAAATCCAGCGTGCGTTTGCGCGCGAGATAATTGCGCTGCTCGACGCGCTTCTGCGCCGTTTCGACGGACTTGTTCAGCCACGGGTGTTCGAGCTCCTGGCCTTCCTCGAGGCCGAAGCGCTCCATGATTTTCGTCATCCGATCGGCGGCGCCGAAGTTGCGCATGAGATCGTCCTCGAAGCTGACGTAGAAACGCGAACCGCCCGGATCGCCCTGGCGCGCGCAACGTCCGCGCAACTGCCGATCGATCCGGCGCGATTCATGACGCTCGGTGCCGATCACGAACAGCCCACCGGCGTTCGCCACGCCTTCGCCCAGCTTAATGTCGGTGCCGCGGCCGGCCATGTTCGTCGAGATCGTGACCGTGCCTGCCTGCCCCGCGCGCTGCACGATCTCGGCCTCCTGCATGTGGAACTTCGCGTTCAGCACATTGTGCGGAACCTTTTCTCGCTTCAGCATCCGGCTGAGCAACTCGGACGCTTCCACACTCACGGTCCCGACTAGAACCGGCTGCGATTTCGCATGTCGTTCCTTAATCTCGTTGATGACCGCGTTGTATTTCTCGCGCCGCGTCTTGTAAATCCGGTCGTTCGCGTCCTTCCGCGCCACGGGGCGATTGGTCGGGATAACATTTACGTCGAGCTTGTAAATGTCGTGGAACTCAGCGGCTTCTGTGTCCGCGGTGCCGGTCATGCCCGCGAGTTTGTGATAGAGCCGGAAATAATTCTGGATCGTGATGGTGGCGAGCGTCTGAGTCTCGCGATCGATCTGGACGCCCTCCTTCGCTTCGACGGCCTGGTGCAATCCGTCGCTCCAGCGCCGGCCCGGCATTTTCCGGCCGGTGTATTCATCCACGATGACGACCTTGTTGTCCTCGATGACGTAAGCGACGTCCTTCTCGAACAAGCAATAGGCACGGAGCAGTTGCGAGATGTTGTGAATCCGCTCCGCCTGCATGTCGCAGTGCTGCTGGCGCTCGACCTTTGCCTTTTCTTTTTGCTCGGGGGCCAGGTTCGGATCGAGATCGATCTCCGTGAATTCACTGATCAAATCCGGCAGGACGAATGAGTCCGGCTCATCCGGATTCAGAAATGCGCGCCCCTGTTCGGAGAGATCCGATTCATTCGACTTTTCGTCGATGGTGTAGAACAACTCTTCCTTGAGAGCGAACAGTTCTTCCTTGCGCGCATCCTGGTAGAACTGCAGCTCGGCCTTGTCGATCGCCTTGCGCTTGTCCGGGTCTTCCATCATGCGCAGGAGCGGTTTATTCCGCGGCTGGCCCAGCTTGACCTTGAACATCGCCAGGCCGCCCTCCTCGATCTTGCCCGCGTCGAAAAGCTCCTTTGCTTCGCTCGCGAGCCGGTTGCAAAGCATGTTCTGCTTGCGCACGAGCTGATCGACTAACGGCTTCCACTTGTCGTATTGATGGGTCGAAACTGTGGACGGTCCGCTGATGATGAGCGGCGTGCGGGCTTCGTCGATCAGGATCGAATCGACTTCGTCGACGATGGCAAAATTATAGCCGCGCTGGACCTGCTGCTCACGCGTCGTGGCCATGCCGTTGTCGCGCAGATAATCGAAGCCGAACTCGCTGTTCGTACCGTAGGTGATGTCCATCGCGTATTGCGCGCGACGTTCTTCCGGCGATTGATCGTGCTGGATGACGCCCACCGTGAGGCCCAAGAAACTGTAGAGCTGGCCCATCCATTCCGCGTCGCGGCGAGCGAGGTAATCGTTCACCGTCACCAGATGTGCGCCCTTTCCCATGAGCGCGTTGAGATAGAGCGGCAGCGTGGCCACCAGGGTCTTGCCTTCGCCAGTCGCCATTTCCGAGATCCGGCCGCGATGCAACACCATCCCGCCCACGAGCTGGACATCGAAGTGCACCATGTTCCAGGTCATCGGCTGATCGCAAACGGTGAATTCCTGCTGGCGCTCGGTCAGTCGGCGCGCGGCGTTTTTCACCACGGCAAACGCTTCCGGCAGGATCGCGTCGAGCTTCGCCCACTGCTCCGGCAACTCCGGGAGCGCTGCCAGCTCGCTTTTCCAGGTAGTCGTCTTCGCGCGCAGCTCGTCGTCCGAGAGCGCTTTGAACTGCTCGTCGAGCTCGTTGATCTGGCGCACCATTGGCGACAGACGCTTAATCTCGCGCTGATTTTTCGACCCGAGTATTTTCTTTAAAATCCAGCCAACCATGTTGAGCCGGTAATATTGACGCAATCCGGCGGGAAACAACCCGTTGGAGACGGCCTGCTCCCGCCGCCGCGGGACCATGGGGACTAGGCGACCCCCGACCCCCGCCCGTGGCGAGAGGCGCCTGCTCCATTTCGTTGTGTGAGGGATTCTTTGCCGCTAAGCTGCGCCGCATGAAGAAGATAATTTCCACCACCGAAGCTCCGGCCGCGATCGGGCCTTATTCGCAGGCAATCCGCGCCGGATCGCTTGTCTTTTGCGCCGGGCAGGTTCCGCTCGATCCGAAAACCGGCCAGATCGTTTCGGAAGATATCGCCGAACAAACCAAACGCGTGCTCGACAGCGTGACGGCGATCCTGAAGGCTGAACAACTTACCCTCGCGAACGTTGTGAAGACGACGGTGTTCCTGGCCGACTTTGGCGACTTCCAGAAGATGAATGAAGTTTACGCGACCTACTTCACCGAGAACCCACCCGCGCGCTCGACCGTGGGCGTCTCCACCCTCCCGAAAAACGCGCGCGTCGAGATCGAGGCGATCGCCTTCACCGATGACCAGCCCGGCGGCGGAAAGACGGCGAGCGACACTTCGGGCTAATGAGCGACGATCTGCTGGCGCTCTTCCGAAAGACCGGCGCTCTCCTCGACGGCCATTTCGTTTTGCGGTCGGGCCTGCATAGCCGGCAGTTCTTCCAGTGCGCCCTACTCCTGCAACACCCGGACATCGCCGCGGACGTTTGCGGGCGACTGGCCTCTAAGCTGCGCAACATCGAGTGCGACACCGTCATCTCCCCTGCTCTCGGTGGAATCGTCGTCGGCCAGGAAGTGGGCCGGGCGCTCGGGAAGCGCCACATCTTCGTGGAAAAAGAAGCTGGTGGCCTCGTCCTGCGGCGCGGTTTTCAGATTCGGCCTAACGAACGGTTCATTGTGGCCGAAGACGTGGTGACGCGCGGCGGCCGCGTTCAGGAAACGGTCGATATCGTCCACGCACACGGCGGCAAAGTCGCCGGCATCGGCGTCATCGTCGATCGCAGCGGCGGCCAGCGGCCGGGTTACAGT
>JALYIN010000475.1 GCA_030775765.1 Verrucomicrobiota bacterium | reverse complement strand
CGCAAACACCACATCAACCTTTTGAAATGAACTCCGGAGACGTGAGCAGCTTCGCGAGCGAACGCGAAGAAAGCACAAATTTGTCGCCGCGGGCTTGGTGGCCGCTTGAACGACCCCTGATTTGCCCAAGTGAGGGTGCAGAAGAATTGCCAGGGAACCTGACCGACTGCCCACGCCTCCGGATGCTTCATTGAGATCCTTCCCGAAAACTATTTCGGCGTCGGAGAAACGATCACTTCCCCTTTTAACCGCACGCCAACATTTCGCGGGCTCATCTGCGTCACTTTCAGTTCGGCAGTTCGGCCCACGAGAGAGCCGGCTTCATTGAAGGGGAGATTCGCCGCGAATACCTCGAACGTCTCAGAGACGAACGCATCGGGCGTCAGATCGATACAGGTCAATAACCGCTCGTTAACCTTATCGCCGTTTTTCTTCGTGAACGTGTTGGGAACGTCCGCTCGGATTTGAACATTGAACTTCATTTTTTCCTTTCTGGTTTGCTGCGTTTTTTGCGCGCAGCGGATTTGCTGCGAGACAAAATCTTGTTCTGAGAAAGGGGACGCTCTCCGCCGCGTCCCCTTAAACCCCTTGGCTCGGAGGGAACTTTCTCCGCGCTTCGCTTGGTGGTCTGCCACGATCGAATCACCGCGAGGACACCAGCTTTCAACGGCTCCGGCAATTCCGGCCAACACCGGATAATTTCTATTAACTCGGACGACCGCCGAAGTTCTTGTGAGCCTATTTGTGAAACCGCAGACGTAACCCCTTGAGAATCAGTAGGGGCAGTACAGGTTCGAACCCTGCATCGCGCATTTTCTGGTGGTCTTGGGCTTTTCCCGACAGACGCGGACTGGCTCGATATTTTCCCAGCTTCCGCGCCGTGATACCCAATCAAAGGACATGTTGCGGCGCTTGCAGTTATCGATAAACAATAAATTTTATTGCCGTATATCGATAAATGATTATTGTTTATCGATATGACAGCTATTGAACCGCCAGAAGCGACGCTTCAGCCGATCCCAGCCACCCTCACTGCGTCGCGCATCGCATTGCGAATCCTCCTCATCCTCAACTGGATCTATGGCGCCGCGATCTTGGTCCTCCTGGTCGCGAGCATCGCCGCCAAACAGCAGACGATGACGGCTCTGGGGGTTCCTCCGGCACCGGAGACCGAGCCGCTCATCCAAGGCATCCGAGCGATCGCGCTCTTGGGACTTGTCACGATTCCGTTGCATTACGTCATCCTGCGGTGCCTGCTCGACCTGGTCGAGAGCGTCCGGCTGGGTGCCTCATTTGTCGGCGAAAACGCGCCCCGACTTCAGAGAATCGCCTGGGCGCTGCTCGGCCTTCAGCTTCTCAGCCTCGTCATCGGCGGGATCGCGAAGGGCGTGTCCACTGCGAAGCATCCATTGGGTGTGGATGCTGGCTTCTCCACCGCCGGCTGGCTCGCGGTGCTTCTGCTTTTCGTGCTCGCGCGCGTGTTCGCCGAGGGTGCGCGGATGCGCGAGGAACTGGAAGGGACGGTGTAACGATGGCGATCACGGTCAAGCTCGACGACCTACTCCACGCCCGGCGCCTGACTCTGACCGAGCTTGCCGAGCGGGTCGGTATCACCCTTGCGAACTTATCGGTTCTCAAGACTGGAAAGGCGCGCGCGATCCGCTTTTCAACCCTCGAGGCGCTCTGCGGGGCCCTTGGGTGTCAGCCCGGCGATCTGCTCGAATTTCAACCCGACCCGAACTCAGATGGCGCTGAAGTGCCGCCCAATCCTGCACTTTAGAAACCGAGAATCTATTATGACTTCCACTACTACGTCCCCCTCAACGTCCAAACCTGCGTCCGGTGACGGCGGGGTGCCGTTGCTGCGGCTCTGTGTGCTTCGCGGCACCTACCTCCTGCTGGTGATCGGGCTGGGAGGAATGATCCTGCCACAACTTATCCAACATGAGCCCCTGTCGCGTGGTGCTATCCCGAGCCTGCTCTGCGGAGTATGGCTGCTGGCCTTCGCGGGCTTGCGTTATCCGCTGCAAATGTTGCCGCTGTTGATGTTTGAGTTCGTCTGGAAGGCGACTTGGCTTCTCGTTTACGGCTTGCCCCAATGGTATGCCGGCACCGTCCCGCCCACGTTTGCCGAGGACTTTTATGCAATCACGTTCGGTGTGATCCTGATGCCGATTGTGATCCCATGGGGTTACGTCTATCGGCATTACATCAAGGCGAGCGGCGACCGCTGGACCCGGAAAGAGCCGGACGGAACCTGTGCGCCACTGAGAAGGCAGACCCTAACTAACGAAGGCGATATCAGATGAAGAAGGGAGAAGCCCCTCGTCGTGAGGCGCCTTATCATTGGCTCCAGAGGTAGGATTCGAATCTACTGCCGCTATTTTCTCGCGACGGTGCCTGACGCCTGTCTGAGCAACTTCGACAGGTCGACCCCAAGCGCTTCCGCGATGTGAAGCAATGTGTCGAGAGTTGGAT
>JALYIN010000474.1 GCA_030775765.1 Verrucomicrobiota bacterium | reverse complement strand
GGCCGACGTCTCCGGAAAGAGCACGTGCAGCGGTTCGCAGGAAAAAATGCTCTCGCGCGTCACAAATCTCGCCGCGTATCTTTTCGGTTTGAGTTTTCAAGCGGACCTTTATGCTCAGCACTTAAGGCTTAACTGGTTTTTGCTTTTCCCGGAAAGTACGCGGATTCCTGGGTCGTGAATGGTGGCTTCCCAGCCGTTGGCCTGTGCGAAAGCCGGGATGAGTTCCTCTCGTCTTTCCCCCACGCGCTCACGGGGCCAAACGGGCTCTAGTTGCTGCTCAAACGCCACGCAGAATTTCTTCGCCTTAAGTCGATCCCGGATGTGGTTGGCGAGCGCGTCCAGACGACATAGTCCTTCATCCCGCGATAAACCCGGCATGGTATCTTCGAAGAATCGGACAGGCGCGAACCTCGGAGAAACGAAGGCGTGGTCGCTGTTCTGGACGCCATGACCATTGTTAGGCAGAGTGGGTCGTGCGCAGGAAATCATCAAAGCCGTCAGTCAAGCCGCGCAAAGCTTTGGATGAGCGTGCCCGCGCGCAACCGCGGCTTGAGCGACAGGCGCGTCTTTATGAGGTCACGCTCTCGTCGATCGCGGACTTTGTTTACATTTTCGATCGCAAAGGCCGATTCATTTTTGCCAACGAGGCCCTCGCCGGATTATTGGGTCTGACGCCGGCGGCGATGGTGGGGAAAGATTTCTTCGACCTGAATTATCCGGCGGAACTGGCCGGACGGTTGCAACGGCAGATCGAGCACGTCTTCACGGTGAAAGAAATCGTGCAGGATGAAACGCCGTTCATGAGCCCGGCGGGAATAGACGGCTATTATGAATACATTTTTCGGCCGGTGCTCGCCTGTGACGGGACGGTGGAAATGGTGGCGGGTTCAACGCGCGATATTACGGAGCGGAAAAAATCCGAGCAGGCGCTTCGAGAGAGCCAGGAACGTTTTCGGCTTCTTGTGGAGGGTGCCCGCGATTACGCGATGTTTTTGCTCGACCCCGAAAATATCATTACGTTTTGGAACGTCGGGGCCGAGCGAATTTTTGGCTGGGACCAGCAGGAAGCCATCGGGCAAAGCGGCGCGATGATTTTTTCGGCTGAGGACCGCCGGAAGGGTGAGGTGGAGAAGGAGATCAACACCGCTTTGGCCGAAGGTCGCGCCCTCGACCGGCGTTTCCATCTGCGAAAGGATGGCTCCCGGTTTTGGACGGACGGCGTTCTGATGCGTCTCGATGATGACGATGGTAAAGTGCGCGGCTTCGCCAAAGTCGCCCGTGATGCGACCGACCAGCGGCGAGCGGAGGATGAGCTGGCCCACGCGCGCGACGAGATGGAACAGCGCGTCCTCGACCGAACCCGTGAGCTCGTCGCGATGAACAACGAGCTGGAGAGGACCATGGCGGACCGCCAGCAGCTGGAGCGCGAGCTGCTCGAGATCAGCGAGTGGGAAAAGCGCCGGATCGGTGAGGACCTGCACGATATGGTTTGCCAGGAGCTGACAGCGACGGCGCTCTTCTTGAAATCGAGCGCGAAGAACCTCGCGAAGAAAAACACAGATGCCTCGAAGGCGCTCGATGAAGCCGCGGAAACCGTCAATCGAAACGTGGGCATCGCGCGCGACCTGGCCCGCGGGCTCCAAGCCGTGGAGCTGACGGCTTCCGGCTTGAAAAACGCGCTGCGCGATCTGGCCGTGCAGGCCTGCGACAACAGCGGCGTGAAGTGCCACTTCAAATGCGCCCGCGGCGTCCGTGTGCCCGATGACACAGTGGCGTTGCATTTATATCGGGTCGCGCAGGAAGCGGTCACCAACGCGGTCAAACATTCCGGCGCGAAGAATTTATTGATCCATCTCGACCGTAACGCGGACCATATCTGCGTGAGTGTGCAGGACGATGGCAAAGGGTTCGTGCCGGGAAAACGCCGCAAGAAAGGTCTCGGGCTTCACATGATGCGTTACCGCGCCAATGCCCTCGGCGGCGAGCTGAAGATCGAGCGCCGCGCCTCCGGCGGCATAGACATCACCTGCGTCATCCCGATGAAGTAATTATTGCTGGAGTGGCGGGTATCCCCAACGCGCGGAGATTTCGTCGCTGCAAAGAGTTTGCACCCTGCGGGCGAAACACCCGGCGCCTACCCTGGCTCCGAGACAAATTGAATTTTATGCGAGCAAATGGAATCGCGGTTGCGATGTTTCTTTAACAATCGGCCTTCCTCGCCGAGATGATTTTTCCAGATGCCGACTAACTCAAAAAAATTGAAGCTGCCGAAAAACCCGGGGGCGAACGCGACCTCGGGGCCGGACGCGAAAGAAGCGCGGCGCCAGGCCATGCAACCGGACGTGAAATCCACCGCCGGCCTGGGGAGCGGTCTTGTGGCGAATCCCAAATGTGCGCTGCCCGAATCCATTCGGATCGTGGTGGTGGACGACCATCCGCTTTTCCGGCATGGCCTGATTCAGTTGCTCAATTCCGACGACGGTTTCGCGGTGTGCGGCGAAGCCGGCAGCGCCGGCGAGGGGATGGATGTCATCCGAAAAGTGAAACCGAATCTGGTGATCGCGGACCTTGGATTGAAAGGGACCAACGGGATCGAGCTGACGAAGATGATCGTCGCCGAGTTTCCGCAGATGCCGGTCCTCATTCTATCGATGCACGACGAATCGCTTTACGCCGTACGTTCGTTGCGGGCGGGCGCGCGCGGCTACGTCACGAAACAGGAAGCGCTCGGCAGTGTGCTCGAAGCGGTGCGCGAAGTGATGGATGGGCACACTTATCTCAGCCCGAAAATGGCGAGCCAGGTGATTTCAAAAGTGGTGGTGAATCGCGTCGCACCGGATGAGGAAATTACCGACCGGTTGAGCGATCGCGAGCTCGAAGTCCTGGAGATGATCGGCGCGGGCAAGGAAGTGAAGGCGATCGCCAAGACGCTGAATCTCAGCCCGAAGACCGTCGAAACCCATCGGACCCACATCAAAGAGAAGCTGAATCTCGAGAACGCGCGGCAGGTGGCCCGTTTCGCTGTTCAGTGGGTCGCCGAGCGCGGGGTGTAATTCTTATTGCGAAGCCGTTGCGCGGTGATCGTCTGGCCCGCCGGGTTGGCAGGAGGAGGTTGTCAGCGAATAGCGGGTGCAGGCGGAGGAGTTTTGCGCAGGTAAAACTGGACAAGCCGACGATCACGGATCATCTGCCGGACAGGGTGGCGGAAAATCACGCGCGACCTCGCGCGCGGCCGCTACGAGACGCTTTCCGAGGAGCAAACACGCGGCAGCCCCGCCCGTGCACGGAGTGCAACGTACGTTGTTCCCGAAGGGCGATGTCTGTTTCGCGAATCTCTAACGCGAAACTCTCTGACTGAATGGCAGATCAGTGCAGCCCGCTGGAAGAAGTTCCGGGCATGGCGTGGCGCGGCAGGTCGATGGTGAAAATGCAACCCGCGGCCGGCAGGTCGCGGACGCTGAGGGTTCCTCCATTGGCTTCGACGCTGCGCCGGGAGATCGATAGGCCCAGCCCCAGACCGCTTCTATTAGCGCCGCTCTGGGTGAAGGGCAGGAACATTTTTTCCGTGTCGCCGGCCGGAAGTCCGCCGCATTTATCCTCGACCTCGATGCGGATGCGATCCGCCATCGCGTAGACCTTTAAGAGGACCTCGCTGAGAGGATGAGTAAACTTGAAGGCGTTCTGCAGCAAATTCGCCACGGCCGCCAGGAGCAGCTCGCGGTCGGCCTCGAGGGCGAGCTTCGAGTCGACATAGGAAACGGTGAGGACGCATTTGTTAACCTGCGCTTCGAGGGACGCGGAGAGCTGCACTTCAGCGATGAACTCGGCTAGGGAAAACAACCGGCGTTGCATCGGGAGCCCGGCGGTGATCCGCACTTCGGAGAGGGAGCGATCGATGAGACGGCGCAAGGCCACCAGGCTACGATCGAGGACAGCGCCGGTGGCGCCGGTCAATCCCACCGAGCCTGCTTTGATGGCGGTAAGCGCGAGGGTCGCGCTGTTTAGTTCGTTGCGCAGTTCGTGCGCGAAAAATCCCAGCCGCTCGTTGGCCCTGGCATCTTTGTCGGCGAAAATATTATCGCGCTGCGCGCTGAACTCCGTGGCGGCAACGGCAATCGCATTATCAAGGCAGCGGTTCAGAGTGCGAAACTCGTCGTTCGAGAGCGGAGCATTAAGTTCCACCGCCAGATCGGTGACGGACTGGCAGAGATCGCCGTAATCGTGGACGCCTTGCTCAATCGTAAAGCCGTTCTGGAGCAACTCGCGTCCGTGTTCCTTCGCCGCCACGCCCATCTCCGAAAAGACTGCATTCACCCCGCTGGCCGGTCCCGACAGCCTGTTGCTTTCCCCAGGCGTTGACCCTTCCTCCGCCTTGAGGGTCTTGATGATCTGGTCGAGGAAAATGGTTATCCCGTGGTCCAGTTCCTCGCCTGTTGCTTTTGGCGCGGGCCGCTGGGCGACTTTCATCCGGCATCGCTCGATCAGTTCACCACGATTCTCGGTGAGGAATTCGTGCATCATAAAAGCTGGGCTACTGGTTCGCTTTCTGGAGCAGCGGAAAGGGCCGCACCCGCACCCGCGGTCGATTGACGCTGCCACGATTGCTACGCCACCAAAGCTACACCCGAATAGCCGATTAGCTAACAATATTAACCAATCAGCGTCGTGGCTTGAGCAGCGGAAAGAGGATCACATCACGGATTGATTCCGCGCCGGTCAGCAGCATCACCAGCCGGTCGATCCCAAGTCCGAATCCGCCAGCCGACGGCATTCCGTGTTCGAGCGCGAGGAGAAATTCTTCGTCGAGCTTCTGGGTTTCTTCGCCGGCCTGTTCGAGTAAGCGTTGCCGTTGCACCGTCGGGTCGTTCAGCTCAGTGTAACCGGGCGAAATTTCCTGGCCATTGATGATCAGTTCGTAAACGTCCACCAGTGAATCGTCCTCCGCGTTTTGTTTCGCCAGCGGCACCAGCTCCTTCGGGCAATGGGTCACAAAAAGCGGGTCGAATGTTTTCTCTTCCACGAGCTTTTCGAAAACCTGCTGGGTCACTTCGTAGTCCGCCATCCGGGGAGTGATCTCGATGCCTAGTTCCACGCAGCGCTCCCGACGTTTCTCGGTCGTGTAA
>JALYIN010000473.1 GCA_030775765.1 Verrucomicrobiota bacterium | reverse complement strand
TTGTAGCGCTTCACGAAATCGACCCAGTCGCGCGTGTTCGCGTGAGTGACAACCGCGGTGGCGAGCCGATCGTCCTCGAGGGCAACGGCGATCCCGAGATCAAACTCATCGTTCTCGACAATGCTGTCGTCGTCCAAAATCATGCGGCGAAACGGGGCATGTTTTTCCATGGCTCGCACGACTGCCCAGGCCACCATGACCGACGGCGAAGCGGCATTCTTGCCTTCCTTCTTCTTCGACTTTTCTCGCGCCGATCGGATCGCGTCCCAACGCGCATCGATCTGAAGGTTGGCCGGAATAACGCGGCCCAGTCTTCGCACGATCGTCGGTGAAAGCGCGGGTTCGATCGCGGCCGCTTTCTCTTTCCGTAGTGGCAGCCGTGTCGGCTGCTCGGCAGTAGATGCAGGCGACACGCCTGCCGCTACCTGTTCTGAGTCGCCGTTTCGATCGGGCGAACTCTCCGCGGTTTCCTCGGTCACAATCGTCCCGATCTCCTGTCCGATATCGACCGTGGCGCCGACCTCGGTTTTCCATTCTCCCATCGTCCCGGAAAACGATGACTCGATGGGATAAACCGCCTTGTCGGTTTCCACTTCACAAAGCGGATCGTCGAGCGCGATTTGGTCACCGGGCTTCTTCAACAACGTTACGACTTTCGCGTTCCGAATCCCTTCGCCCATGATCGGCACGACGATTTTTTGTTGATGCGCCATACTTCCTGATCCTTTCTTCGCGGCTGTCCTCTCTGGAGCCGGCCTGACCTCAGGCCGGTGAGTTTGCGATGCGGCCGCAGGCATAACGGCACGAGGTCGTGCCGTCTCCACAGACATGGCGCGGCGGAGCGCGGCGACGATCCGCTTCACGTCCGGCAATGCGGCATATTCGTAGATCGGGTTGTAGCCGATCATCACGTTCGTCTTGCTCACGAGAACAGGCGGCGCGACCAGCTCGCTCCAAATCTCCGGGAGTCCGGTGAGATGCGCCACGATCATCTGGCCGACGCTGCAATTCTCGCTGTCTTCCTGCACGACGACGAGGCGACCGGTCCGCGCGACAGATTCCTCAATCGCGGCGCGGTCCCAAGGCACAATCGAGCGCAGATCGATCAGGTCGACGCTGATCTCGCCATCGATTTCCGCGAGCGCTTCGAGCGATTTCTCGACGGTATTGCCCCAGGCGACGAGTGTCACATCCGAGCCAGCGTTGCGTTTCCGCGCCACGCCCAGCGGTACCGGCTTCACCGGTTTCGTCGATTTGTGCTCCGCCCAAAGCAAATGTTTCGGCACGAGCACGAACGTCGGATCTTCGCAATGCATCGCCGTCCACAACAACCCGGCAGCATCTTCCGGGGTGCTCGGAATGACGACGTTGATACCGGGATAATGCGCGAGCGCCGCCTCGTTCGCCTGGCTATGCCACAAACTTCCGCCCGGCAGATACGCGCCATACGGAGCGTAGATCACGACCGGGCAGGTCCAGGTGCCGAACGAGCGCCAGCGCAATGTCGAGAGATTCGTCACGAGCTGGTTCCAGGCGGGCCCTATGAAATCGATGAACTGCAGCTCGAACACCGGGCGCTTGCCGTAGGAAGCAAGACCACATGCGACGCCGAGGATGGTCGATTCCGCGAGCGGCGAGTTGTAAACCTGCTTCGGAAATTCCGTCGAGAGTTTTTGCGTCAGACGAAACACGCCGCCTTTCGGGTCTTCCACATCTTCGCCGAAGATGATGCGGCCGTCGTTCTCCTTTAGCCCGAGGCGAAGCGTCTGATTGATCGTGTCGCCGATGCGATATTTGCCCGGCGGGAGAACTTCATCGTCCAGTTGAGGCAGATCGCCTGTGACCTGGAGCTGCAGCTCGTCCGCGGTGGGATCTTCCGCGCGCTCGGCCTCCGCGAATTCGTTGCGGATCCGCTCTTTGATTTCGTGGTCGAGCTTCGCGTAGTCGTCGGCGGTGATGATGCCGTCAGCGATCAAGCGCTCGCTCCAACGCTTCAGTGGATCGCATTTCGCCGACTCCGACAGTTCCTCGGCGCTGCGGTAAAGCTTGTGGTCGTCGGAGCTGGTGTGGCTCGAAAGCCGTTCCATGTTCACCCAGAAAAAGGCGGGGCCGGCGCCGGCACGCATCGATTCGAATGCTTTCGCGCCCGCTTCGTAAATCTGCTGGACGTCGCTGCCGTCGATTTCCTGCCAGTCGTTAGGCTGAAGCACGTCGAGCGCGCGCGGGTTGATCTTACGCGTCGGGCTGCTGATCCCGTATTTATTGTCCTCGACCACGAAGAGCACCGGCAACTTCCGTTCTTTCGCGAAACAAACCGCCTCGAAGAAATCGCCCTGGCGCGTGGCGGCGTCACCGATCGTGGTGACGACCACGTTCGGCTTCCCGTCGAGCTGGATTCCCCACGCGATGCCGCACCCCGGGAGAAGTTGCGAACCAGTCGGCGTCGGCACGCTCCAAATCCCGCGCGACGCATAGCTGTAATGCGACGGCATCTGGCGCCCGTGACTTTGTCCTTTGCGCTTCGCGAAATAATCGAGCGCCAGTTCGCGCGACGCGACACCGCGGCCGAGCACGAGGGCGCGGTCGCGATAGTAGGGCGCGACGTAATCGCCCTCGACCATCGCCACGCCGAGCGCGGCCAGTCCCTCGTGTCCCATGCCAGAAACGTGGAAGTGTCCTTTGCCCTGGCGATTCAGATTCTGTTCGCGCAAATCGCCATGCCGGCTCTCGAGCAGGATCGTGAGCAGGCGCAGTTTTTCTTCTTTAGTAAGAGCGGGCATCTCAGAAGCGATGATGGTTGATCGGAACGGGCCAACACTCAACTCTCGATGCGTCAGCATCAACTCAAACAAGGGGCGGCTTGTAAAAGGCATCGCCCTGCGACAGTTGTCTGAAGTGAAAGCGAACCATGCAGTCGCTCATCCGAGGGGAAGGGGAGTTATCGAGCGCTATTGGGAATTTCTTCCTGTCTCGGAATCGACGCCCATCGTCTCGTTAGGCGAAGGAGGAACGCCGCTAATCTATTCCCCGCGACTTAGCTCGATCGTCGGCCGTGGCTGCGAAGTTCACCTGAAATACGAGGGATTGAATCCGACCTGTTCGTTCAAGGACCGCGGTATGACGGTGGCCGTCTCGAAGGCGCTGGAACGGGGAGTCGTCGCAGTCATCTGCGCGTCGACCGGCAACACCTCGGCGTCGGCCGCCGCGTATGCGGCGCGTGCTGGACTTCGATGTGCGGTTGTTTTGCCGGCGGGAAAAATTGCGAGCGGCAAATTAGTGCAGGCGTTCGCCTACGGCGCCAAAGTCATCGCGATCGAAGGGAACTTCGACGACGCGCTCGTGATCGTGCGGAAGTTGGGCGAGCGCGACGATTTCGCGATCGTCAACTCCATCAATCCCGATCGCATCGCCGGGCAAATGAGCGCCGCATTCGAAATCGTGGACGATCTTGGGGGCGCACCCGATCTGCATCTTCTGCCTCTCGGCAACGCCGGAAATCTCACCGCGCATTGGGCTGGCTACCGGAAATATCAGCGCGCCGGAAAATCGCAGACGCTGCCGGCGATGATCGGCTTCCAGGCGGCCGGCGCCGCGCCGATCTTCCACGGACGCATTGTCGAAAGTCCGGAAACGATGGCTTCCGCAATTCGTATCGGAAATCCCGCGAGCTGGAAAGCGGCCAGCCAGGCCGTCACGGATTCCAAAGGCGCGGTGGACATCGTCACGGACAACGAAATCCTCGCCGCCCAGCGTTGGCTCGCGACGAATGAAGGAATTTTCGTCGAAC
>JALYIN010000472.1 GCA_030775765.1 Verrucomicrobiota bacterium | reverse complement strand
GAGCCGTTGCGTGAGCAGTAACTTAATTCGCCCGTCCGGCCATTCCTCCACCAGTTCCGGTAGTGATGCTGTCTCCAATGAGCGTAGCATTTCCCCGCGCTTCGCGTAATCGACCGGCCGCCGGTTGTCGGGATCGACGAGGCTGAAATCCCAAATCTCGTTCCCCTGGTAAATGTCGGGGACGCCTGGCGTGGTCAATTTCAAGGCGACCTGTGAAAGCGAATTGATCGCCCCAAGGCGCGAGATCTCTTCCGCGACCGGGAGGAAGGCGGGCACAAATTTGTTCTTTGGGGACGAGTCGAGGACCTGCGCCACGAAATCGCTCATCGCCGCGTCCCATTGCTCGTTAGGCTGGATCCAGCTGGTGTTGATCTTCGCTTCCTTTAACGCTTTCGCCATGTAGGCCTGAAGCCGCTCGATGTATTCGGCCGTCGCCGTTGGCTGAGCGCGGCCCGCTGCGTCCATCGGCCACGTCCCCACCAGTGTTTGGTAAAACAAATATTCCTCGTTCGCGTCCGGCGCGGCGGCATCATCGAGATTTCGCTTCCAGCGTTTATTGATCACACGCCAGCGCTGCAACGCGCTCCGCCATAACTGCGGCACTTCGCAAATCGCCACCATCCGCGCGCGCACGTCTTCGCTCCGTTTCGTGTCATGCGTCGAGGTCGCGAGCAAGGTCGCCGGCCAATCGCGCTGGCGTTCGAAATTGCGCTGGTGAAATTCGTCGACGCTGACGCCGAAATGCTGGGGCTCGCCCCCCACTTCGTTCAGCGCCGCGAGACGGTTGTAAATGTAGAACGCGGTGTCCTCGAGTCCCTTCGCCATGATTGGGCCGGTGCTCTGCTGGAATTTCAGGACGAAATGCGCGTGCTCCCGGCGCGCGTCCTCATCGAGATTTTCCGGGAACCGGAAGAGCAAAATGTCGCGGAGAAAATTGAAGACGGATTCCTCCAGCGCCGGGTTCCGCCGTTTCGCGGCCGTCACGGCTCGCTCGATGATGGCGCGGTCTTCATCCCCCACCGGCTGGCCCGGTTCGACGTAGGTCCGGTAAACCGGAAAACAGGCGATCGTTTCGCGCACGGCGCGGGCGAGCGCTTCCAATGTGAAATCGCGAAACCAGCGATTTTTCTCGGAGAGCCGATCGAGCATGTCGCCAAGGACATTGACGTCGTTCGCCAGGGACAAGCGCATGACGAGACGTTTCTTCGCATAAACCAGATGGCCGAAATGCATCGAGTGGCCGAGGAAACGCTGGAATGTTTTTGTGATCGCCTGCTCGGCTGAGCCGTCCACCAGGACGTTCGCCACGAGCTTGCCGAACTCGTATCCGGTCGTGCCGTGGACGGGCCAGTCTTTGCGGAGGGTTTCATTGCCCGACAAAATCTTCTCCACCAGGAGATAGATCGCGCGACCATCGCCCGGCAGGGGAATGTCGAGCGCCTCTGCGCAACGGCGCTGCAATTTTTCGAAATACTCCTTTGGCAAGTAGAGCCCGTCCGGGTGATCGATTCGGACTCCTGTAACAGCACCCGCGCCGATGAGCTCGAGGAGCAACTGATGAGTCGCATCGAAGACCTCCGGCAATTCCATTCGGATCGCGGCGAGATCGTTCACGTCGAAGAAGCGCCGATAATTGATCTCCTCCGCCGCCACCCGCCAGAAGGCGAGGCGATACGATTGATCGTTCAGGAGAGAATCGAGCGCGTCGAAACTGCGCGGATCGCCCGGGGTGCCGTTGATTTGAGTCACGGCTTCCTGGACCGCGGCCTCGACTTGCGCCGCTTCCTGGCAACGGCGCTCCAGCCGGCGCTTGATGATTTCCTTTTCGCGCGCGCGCTCCGCGATCCGCTCCGGATCTGTCTCGGTGCGGCGCGGCAAATATTCGAGCGCGGTAATGATGCTCTGGAATTCCGCGTAGAACTCTTCGCTCTTGAATGGCTCCAGTTTATCGAGCGCGATCTGGAGGATGTGGCGATAGGTGCCGGGCGCGATCGGGAACTCATGATCGTAATAGCCCAGGTAAAACGCGCCCGCGTCGAAGCGCACCTGCAACTCTCCGCGTTCCAGGACGCGCCCGTATTGATCGCCGAGAATTGGGAGCAACACCTTGTCTTCGAGATCGGACTTGAGCGGCTTCCATTGGATGTCGAACCAGGGGGCGTGAATGGAGCTGGGGCCGTTCTCGAGCACGTCCATCCACCAGAGATTGAGCGGCTCGCCGATGCCCATGTGGTTCGGGACGAAATCGACGATCTGCCCCATGCCGTGGGCGTGAAGGTCGGCGATCCAGGCATCGTATTCCGCGCGGGAACCGATCGCGGGGTTCAGCTTGTTGTGATCAGTGATGTCGTAACCGTGGAGGCTTTCCGCGCGCGCCTGAAAGTAAGGCGACGCGTAACAATCGCTGATCCCGAGCGCATCGAGATAAGGCACAATTTCCCGCGCCTGCACGAAGGTGAACTGCCGGTTGAATTGCAACCGGTAGGTCGAAGTGGGAATGCGCGGGTGTTTCATTCGCTCGTGCTCTTGCTCCTGATCATGATCCTAATCCAGAAAAGATCAGGAGCAGGATCAAGATCATGAGCAGGAGTTAAAACTACATCTTCTCCGGAACCTTAATCCCAAGGAGATCGAGCCCCTTGCCGAGAACGCGCGCGGATAATTCGCACAGGGCAAGACGCGAGCTGCGAGCCGGCTCTTCGGATTTCAAGACCGGGCAGGCTTCGTAGAAAGCGTGGAAGGCGTTCGCGAGCTCGTAGAGATAATTGGCGAGGAGGTTCGGTCGGAAATCGTTTAGGACTGCCGGAACCGCTTCGGCAAACTGGCAAAGTTTCAGCGCGAGAGTTTTTTCCTCAGCCGCGCCCAGCGTGATTTGTGTCGGCACGACAAATTCCTCGCCAGCTTTCCGGAAGATCGAGCGAATACGGACATAGGCATTCTGCAAATAGGGCGCGGTGTTCCCCTGAAACGACAGCATTCGGTCCCAGGAAAAGATGTAATCGGTCATCCGATACTGGGAGAGATCGTAGTATTTTACCGCGCCGATCCCGACCTTTTCGGCGATGTCGGACTTCTCCGCCTCGCTCAAATCGGCGTTTTTCTCCTCGATGATTTTGCGGGCGCGCTGGACCGCTTCATCGAGCAGGTCGCGGAGCGGGACGTTCTCACCCGAACGCGTTTTCATCAGCTTGCGGTTTTCGCCGAGAATGCTGCCGAACGTAATGTGACGGAAGTCGGCGGTGTAACCTTCGCGGCGCGCGATGGCGATGATTTGCTTGAAGTGCAGGATTTGCGGCGCGCCCACGACCAGCCAGACCGTGTCTCCTTTCAAATCCTGGATCCGATAATCCACCGTGGCGACATCCGTGGTCGTGTAATTGAAGCCGCCGTCGCTCTTGCGAATGATGGCGGGCTTTTCCCCCAGCTCGGGAATGTCGCGAAAGAAAACGCAGACCGCGCCTTCGCTCACTTCCGCGATGCCCGATTTGAGCAGGCGCTCCACCACCGCGGGAAGCCGGTCGTTGTAAAAACTTTCGCCTCGCTGGATGTCGTAATGAATATCGAGCAGCTGATAGGCACGCTCGAATTCCTTCATGGAAAGATCGACGGTCTCTTTCCAGATCGCGAAATTCTCCGGGTCGCCCGCCTGGAGTTTGACCAATTCCTCCCGGACCGCGTCCCGCACCTTGGTGTCACTTGTCGCTTTTTCGTTGGTCGCTTTGTAGATGCGGACCAGCTCCGCGATCGGATCGCGCTCGAGCGCGGCGCGATCGAGGAGATTCTTCCAGCCGTAGATCACCATCCCAAACTGTGTTCCCCAATCGCCGATGTGATTATCGCGAATGACTTCGTGGCCGAGGAAGGTAGCGATGCGGGCGAGCGCGTCCCCCAGCACAGTGCTGCGAATGTGACCGACGTGCATCGGCTTGGCGACGTTCGGCGACCCGAAATCAATGACGATGCGCCTGGCGGTGGCATCGCGCGCGACGCCGAGCCGCTCGTCGCGGAGGAGTTCCGCGGTGTGCGTGGCGATCGCTTCCGGACGCAGGGTGAAATTAACGAAGCCCGCGCCGGCGATCGTCGGCGGCTCGGACAGGTCGGATAGGTCGGATGCGTCTAATATTTTCTGCGCGATCGCGCGTGGATTCTCTCCAAGCTGTTTGGCCAGGATGAGAGCCGCGTTGCTCTGGTAGTTGCCGAAGCGTGCGTCCGTGGCCTGGGTAACTGCACCTGCTGGCGGCAACCCGGCCGCTTTAAGCGCTTCCGCCACCCTCTGCGCGAGAAGGGCTTGAAACGTTTCCACCGCTTCTACTTTTGGCCGCCGCTGCGCTCGCGAAAGATCGCCAGGATCTCATTGGCCGAGCCGGCCGCGCCGAGGCTTTCGCGAACACTCCGGTCGTTCAGGAATTTCGCGATCGAAGCGAGCGTGCGGAGATGGGTTTGGAACTGGTCCTTCGGCACGATGAAGAGCACGACGAACTTCACCGGCGCATTATCGAGCGCATCGAACTCGATCCCCTGCGACGACCGGCCAAAGGACGCCACCACTTCCTGGATCCGGTCCGAAGAGGCGTGCGGGATGGCGATGCCAAACCCGATTCCGGTGCTCATGGTTTCTTCCCGCTGCTTGAGCGAGGCGAGGATGCTGTCGCGGTCTTCGGGTTTGATCTTACCCTGGGCGACGAGGAGGTCGATCAATTCGACGATGGCGCTCCAACGCTCCGTCGCTTTCATCTCGGGAATGATTTGCTCGGCAGAGAGTAGGCTGGCCAAGGACATGCAGTATTCCCGTTGGGGGCCGAAAGCTTACCGTGGGGCATTCGGATGACAAGCGTGATTTGGCTTTCGTCCAGTCGGAGCGGAAGCCACCTCTTGCTCACGGTCTCGATCGTGCTCTTACTCTTCCGGGCCGACGGAGCGGTGAGACAAGAATTAGGAGCACGAGCAGGATCATGAGCAGGAAAAAAATCGCGGTAACATTAGCCCTATTCCTGGCGGTGGCCTCCGCGAAGGCGGAGCCCGCCATGTGGGTGATCAAGGATGCCGACTCCACGATTTATCTCATCGGCACCATGCATCTCCTCAAGCACGACACGGAATGGAACGCCGACAAGGTGAAGAAGACCGTGCACGAAAGCACGGAGTTGTGGCTTGAGGTGGCCGATCTCGACAATGACGCCGCCCTGGCGCCACTCATGATGAAGTTCGGTGTAGACCCGGCGCACCCGCTTTCGAGCAAGCTGAACGAGGAACAACACAAAAAGCTCGAGAGAATCGCGGGCGCTTACGGGTTTCCGGTCGCCAGCTTGGAGCCGATGCAGCCCTGGCTTGCGGCCGTGGTTCTGTCGGTCGGCCCGATCATAAAGGCTGGTTATGATCCGAAAGCCGGAGTCGAGCGATTGCTCAGCGCGCAGGCGAAAGCCGAGGGCGACAAGATCCGCGGGTTTGAGACCGCCGAGGAACAATTTCAAATTCTGGCCGGCCTCTCGGAGGCGGAGCAGATCGCTTTTCTCATCAGCGTGTTCGATGACCTGGAAAAGGGAGTAGATCTCGTGGATAGACTCGCGAAGGCGTGGATCGACGGCGATATCGACACCATCACGCGGCTCTCGGTGGACGACATAAAAAAAGAAGCGCCCACCATTTATCAAAAATTCATCGTCCGACGAAACATCGCCTGGAGCGAAAAAATCGCCGGAATGCTGAAGGGTTCCGGCGTCCAGCTGATCGCGGTCGGCGCCGCGCATCTGGTCGGCCCCGACAGCGTCCAGGCGCAGCTCGCGAAACGCGGGATCAAGGCCGAGCGATACTAGTTCGCTCCGGAAACGACAACTATTCCTCGCGGACCTTGTAATTCAGCGGGCGCGAAAGCAGCCAGCGAACGCCGAACATGTCCGTGGTGGCGCGAAGGGCACGATTGCCGAGTCCGTATTTGCTCAGGCCGAATTTTCGCGGGCGATGGTTCACGGGAATCTCGACGAGGCGATAGCCGGCGCCTTTGACCAGCGCCGGGATGAACCGGTGCATGCCCTTGAATGGGAGCAGCGCCGCGACGCATTCGCGCTTCATCGCCTTCAAAGTGCAGCCGGTATCGCGAACGCCGTCTTTCGTGAACCGGCTCCGGACGAAATTCGCGATGCGGCTGGTGATGCGTTTGATCACCGTGTCCTTGCGCTGGGTGCGGTATCCGCAGACGAGATCGGCGCCGTGTTCGATCTCGGCGAGCAGCCGTGGAATATCGGCGGGATCGTTTTGCAGATCGCCGTCGATCAGGACGGCAACGTTACCTCCCGCGCTGTTGAGCCCGGCATACATCGCCGCGCTCTGGCCGGCGTTGCGTTCAAACCGCAGCAACCGAACCCGCGGATCGGCAGCGATGCGCCGCACCGTCCCATCCGTCGAGCCGTCATCGACGAAAATGATCTCGTAATCGAGTCCGCTCAAAGCCGCCGTCAGCTCGCCTTGCAGGATCGGCACGTTCTCTTCTTCGTTGAACAGGGGCACCACCACGGACACCGCGGGCGAACCAGCGCTCATAGCGGCAGTGTCCGATAATTCCGGCATACAAACACCTGCCATTCACGCATCTTCGCGCCGAAGCGGCTAACCTCGATGGTCGCGATGCGCTCCACGGATTGGAAGCCGGCGCGAATGTTGTGCGGGACCAGATCCGACTTTCCGTTCTGGATGTAGAGCGCGCTCCGGTCGGAAAAGAGATTCACTCCCTCCTCTTCGCTGTAGACCTCGCCGTCCGGCAACAGGGTATTCGGTGGCGCCTCGACGAATTCATCGTAGCGCGGCCAGAACGAGAACTGGTTCGAGATGTCCTGCGATTCCACGATGTAGACTGGCGGATGGCCCGGGCCTTCCACCCGCTTGTGATTGAAATAAAACGCCATTTCCGAGGCGCGATCGCGCTGGTCGGCGATGATGAAAACAGGTGCGCCGATCTTCGGCTCCAGGTCCGCGCGAATCTTTTCCACGGCCCGGCTCGCAGATTTCCAGCCGCGGACCCGATCGGCCGGATCGCGATGATGCGGGAACGGCAGATTCAGGCTTCGTAACAAATCGGTGTCCAATACAAACAAGCTGCAGCCAAGCCCGAGCACGATCGCCCAGGAAAGAAAACGCCGGGCGGCGCGGCTGGATTCCAGTCGTTCCGTCCAATAGGCAGCGGCCAGCACCGCCAGGCTGACAAAGGCGAGCACGTCCCAGTTGGGCGCGGCCTGGTCGTTGATGGAAAGCAGGAAGTAAAACGCAAAGACCGGCAGGCCGAACCAGAAAAGATAAAGGATTTTGAACTGTTGCCGGGCCCGGCGCCAGTTCGCCACCACGGCCCAGGCCAGCGCAAGAAATAGCAATGGCGAGAAGGTCAGGAAATGCGCGAAGAGAAACCCGAACACCTCGAGCGGACGGATACTGAACGGCTGGTCGAGACCGCCGCGGGAACGCAGGTGCGAAAGCGTGATCCAGGTGTGCTGATAATTCCAAATCAGCGGTGGCGCGAGACAGAGGGCGAAAGCGCCCAGCAACAGATAGACCCCGGGCCGCTTGAATTCGCGCCGATGCCTTGGGACGAGCGCCAGCACCAGCAGGACCGAAATAAGCTCAAGCGCGTTCGTGTATTTGCAGAGGAAGCCGAGCCCGATCAGCAGACCGCTCGCGGCCCAAAGCCAGAGCGATTTTTCCGCGCGTTCGAGGGCCCGCCAAAAGGTGAACATGGCGGCCATCCAAAAGAAGATCGAGAGAGGATCGATGGTCATCACCAGGTTGCCCACGTTAAAAAGCGGGATGGCGTTCAGCGCGACAACCGTCCAGAAGCCGGCCCGCTCGTTGAACAATTTCCTGGTGAAATAATAGGCGAGCAGCGTGGTCGCGGCCCCGAGGATGGGACTCCAAAACCGAACGCCGAACTCACTGTTGCCAAAAAGCGCGGTGCTGGCGCGGATCGCAAAGGCGATGCCGGGGCCCTTGCTGAAATACGCGGGCGCCAGGCGCTCCGACCACATCCAGTAATGCGCTTCGTCGAAGGAAAGGTCGCTGGTGCCGAGCATAGTGAAGCGCAGCGCTGTCAAAGCGAGAACGAACAACCAGACCGCTCTAGTGTGACTCATGCGTCCGTTATTCGATCAGGCGCGGGTGCCGCGCAAACACTCCGGGCGCCCAGCGCGGTCCCCCGCGTCTCCAGACAAATTCCGCCAGCGCGGCGACGAGAAAGGCCGCGCCCACCGCGAGGAAGGCGGTCCCGAGCACGTCGCTCGGCCAGTGCGCGCCCAAATAAACCCGGGAGTAACTGACGGCGGCCGCTACGATGAAATACAAACAGCCCCAGCGCCGAAAGAAGAGGACGCACATCGTGCCGATGATCACGTTATCCGTCACATGCCCGGAGGGAAATGAGGGACCGGAATTGTTGCGATCGGTTTCGTCCGAGTAGCGAATCGCCGGACGTTTGAAGAGGGTGAGGAATCGCGGGTACGTCCGTTCCAACTGCACCATCCGCACTTTTTGCACTTGTTTCGGCCGGCGGCGATCGATCGCCGTCTTCAAGGTGCTGACCAGCAGATAGTCCGCGAGCACGAGAGCCAGCGCCAGACAGATAACAAAAGCGCGCCCTTTGAACCCGCCGAAAATCAAAACGCAAACGGCCACCACGATGAGCAACGGTTTCCAGATCTCCACGTCGCTCATTGCCGCCATGAACAAATCGAGGGCGGGATGCGTCCACCGTTCGTTGATGAGATGAAAGATGGCTTGATCCATTTAGGAAGCTTTAAGCTTTAAGTGTTAAGCTTTAAGCCGAAAAGGCGCGCATGAAAATTCATTCCATATTTCTCCTGGCCATCGCGGCCGCTGCCTCAGCGATCGGTGCACCTCCTGCCGCAAAGGAAATTCTCGAGTCGGTCCGGTTGCGACAGGCGCAGCAGGAATTGAATCTTCAGGGCCAGTTACGCGAAGGCGAGACGGTCATTCCTTTTCGCCTCACCCAGACCGGGCCGGTGATTCGCTACTCCTTTTCCGATCCCGACGAGGCTCTGCAATTACGGTTGGGTAACAACGATTCGCGGCTCGAGGAAGTCACGCGGGAGGGCGTGGAAAAAATCACCGCCGCGCAGTTCGACCACAAAGTCCGCGGGACCGGTGTGACCTACGAAGACCTGTCGCTGAAGTTTCTCTACTGGCCAAACGCGCAGGTGACCGGCGAAAACTCGATTCGAACGCGCAATTGCTGGAAGCTCGAGCTGAAGGCGCCGAACCGGCAATCGCAATATTCCAACATCTGGCTCTGGGTGGACAAGAGCGGCGGGGCGCTGATGCGGATGGATGGATATGATTGGAATGCCAAGCTCGTGAAGCGCTTCGAAGTCATCTCCGCACAAAAGATCGACGACCGCTGGTTCTTGAAGCAGATGCGGATCGAGGAGTTCGATCCCGCCACCGGCAAGGTGCGATCGCGCACTTATCTCGAGATCAAGAAGTGATCGGTAAAGTTATTCTTCCACCGCCCCTTGGACGATCTGCGCAAAACTGCGCGGATCGAGGCTGGCGCCCCCGACGAGCGCGCCATCGATGTCGGGCTGCGACATAAGCGTGCGCGCGTTATCCGGCTTCACGCTGCCGCCGTATTGGATCCGGATTTTGTCCGCAGTCGCTTCATCGGAAATCTCGCCGAGCACGCGCCGGACAAAGGCATGCGCTTCCTGCGCCTGCTCCGCGGTGGCGGTCTTGCCGGTGCCGATCGCCCACACCGGCTCGTAAGCGACAACCGTCTCCTGCAATTCTTTCGGGCCGACACCTGCGAGACTGCCTTTCAGTTGGGTCGATAACACCTGCTCCACCTCGCCGCGCTCGCGTTGCTCCAGACTTTCGCCAACGCAAAGGATCGGCCGCAGCATCGCTTCATGGGCGGCGCGCATCTTGCGATTCACGATCTCATCCGTTTCGCCGAACAGCGTCCGCCGCTCGCTGTGGCCGAGCACGACGTAGCGCACGAAAAGATCGCGCAACATCGCCGGACTGATCTCGCCTGTGAACGCGCCGGAGCGTTCCCAATGCATGTTCTGGGCGCCGACCTTAACGTGTTGCGCCTGCTCCAGCGCCGCATTGACCGCAGCGATCGCCGTGAACGGCGGCACGATCACGATTTCCACGTCCCGCGATTCGCCAATCTCCAGGAGAAATGTGGCGACGAAGCTGGTCGACTCGCCCTGGGTCATGTTCATCTTCCAATTCGCGGCGACGATTTTTTTCCTCATACAGGTAGGGACGCTTTTCCGAAGCGTCCGACTATTTCATGCACCGGCGATGAAACTGCAACAAGTGGGACGCTTCGGAAAAGCGTCCCTACCTAAAGGCTCAAAACTGGAAATAGATGAAGGGCGCGTAGTGCGGCGGAATAAATACGAGCACTAGAGCCACCGAGCAACCGTATCCGGCCGCGAAAACCTCAGCCGGAACTTTGCGCCACCAACGAGCAAACACCCCACGCGCGTTGAGCCAGTGCGCGATTCCCAGCAGAAGAACGATCCAAATCATCCGAAGCCCGAGGTCATGAGTTCCTGGACTCCGCCAAAAGACAAAGCTCTTTGCGATCACGCCCGCGCGATTCAAGTCCGGAGCGCGAAAAAAGATCCAGGTAAAGCAAATCCAGTAGAACGTCAGGGCCCAGGCGAGCCAGCCGAACGGACGGCGCCCTGAAGGGACGTCCTCTGTGGCATCCGGGCTCTCACCCACGCTCGGCAGTGGACGAGACGGAGCGCGTCCCTCCATTGTTCGTTGCCATTCTCTGTGGACGACGAGCGCCAGTCCGTGCAGCCCGCCCCAGATCACGAACGTCCACGCGCCGCCGTGCCAGAGGCCGCCGAGCAACATCGTGATCATGATGTTGCGTGCGACGAACCACCGGTTCCCGCGGTTCCCCCCCAGCGGAATGTAAAGATAATCGCGCAGCCATGAGGAAAGGCTGATGTGCCAGCGATGCCAGAATTCCGCGACGCTTCGCGCGAGGTACGGAAAGTTGAAGTTGAGCGTCAACTCGTAACCAAGCAAGCGTGCGCAGGCGATCGCCATGTCTGTGTAACCGGAGAAGTCGCAGTAAATCTGGATCCCGTAAAAGAGGATGGCGAGCCACGCGCTGCCCGCACTGTAATTCCCGGGTGAATCGAAATACTTGTCCACGGTGGGAGCGACGCCGTCCGCGATGCAGGCTTTTTTGACAAAGCCGACCAGGAAGAGAACGAGCGCCCCGCGTACATCGACACTTGAAAATTTCCGGAGCGATTGGAGTTGCGGCAGGAATTGAGCCGCGCGGACGATCGGGCCCGCGACCATCTGGGGAAAGAACCCGATGAAACAGGCGACATCCACGAAACTCGTGACCGCGCGCATCTTTCCGCGATACACGTCGATCGTGTAACTCATGGAGTGGAAGGTGTAGAAGCTCACGCCTACCGGAATAATGATGTTCAGCGTGTGCAGGCTCGCCGAGAGGCCGAGCCAGCTGAGAAAGACGGCGGCCGACGCGATGAAGAAGTTGCAGTACTTGAAGATCGCAATCGTGCCGAGATTGGCGCAAAGGCTGAGAATCAGCCAGCCGCGGCGGCCCCGCGGATTCTCCGTCCGCGCCAGCCGCATGCCGACGAAGTAATCCAGCGCGCTCGACCCCATGAGCAGGAAGAGGAATCTCCAATCCCACGCGGCGTAAAAGATGTAACTACAGAGGAGCAGCCAGATCTTGCGCGAGCGGTTTCCGCGCAAACTCCAATAGACGCAGAAGACCGCGAGAAAGAACCAGAAGAAGCGAAACTCTACGAAGAGCATAAGGAAAAGTGGCGTGGCATCCTGGCGATCATTGGATTCGGTTCTCGCGACGAAGCCGCGAAAAATTCTCGGCGACCAGTCTGGTGAACTCCTGCGCCGCCACGCTGTTCAGGTGGTTGCCATCGAGACGCATCTCCTTCCGATAAAGCTGCGGATAAGCCCTGGCATCGTTGAACGACATCACGTTGTCCGCGATACCAGATTCAGGCCGGAACCCAAGTTTGATCTGCATCGTCAGGGGCGTGATGAGAAGAATCGGGATTGCCCCCGCTCTCCGCACTTCTTCGGCCATCTGCCGGTAAGCGTGCTCAGTGGGGGCGGAAACAAACCTCGATCCGGAGTTGGCCACGGCATCCTTGAGCTCTGTTTCGTAAAGGGCTGCCTCCGCCGCCGGCATCTCCCTGCTGAGAGGAACATACCCATCGCCGGCGCGCCCCAACTTCTTGGATAGCGCCTCTTCTTTCCAAAGTCGCGACATCCACTCCGAGAAATCAATCTTTCTCCCGACGTTCGTGAAGTTTTTCGCGAAGATCGCGCCGTGAAACAAGAGAAGGTCTCGCGCTCCCCAGTACCCTCCGCCCTCGCGGATTGCCCCGAATACGAGCAACGTCCGTTTCAGATCGTGCCAATAAAGCCACCGGCGAGTGCCCTCCGCCTCCGGGACGTGTTTGGTCTGCAATTCCCCGAGCTCGATAAAGACCCACTTCAAACGGCGAGGCTTGGCAGCTAACAAACGCTCCAAAACATAGCTGTCTTCCGGCGGGACCATTCCGTTTATCCCGAAATTGAAAGTGCGCGTGGGGAGGCCGGCCTCGCGCATGGTTCGATCGAAAACGCCCGGCGAGATTTGATGTCGAAATCGGCTCGAACCGATGAAGAGCGTGTCGAAATCGTCCCGGTGCTGCTGGAAAAACCGGAGATTGGCACTCAGGACGTCAATCTCCGGAAAGGGAAGCAATGCATTCAGGCCAGCGCAGGCGAGGACGAAAGCGAGCGTTGCAATCCCGGCATTCAAGATCCCCCGGCCGGGAGAAGATTCCATTCGCGGCCGATCGACCTTCTTTTCCGATGACGGCATGGTTCTAGGGTTGGCGCATGCTCCTGACGAATTCCCGCGCGAGCAGACGGGTGAACTCGGCCGCGCCGTCTCGGGTCAGGTGCGCGTCATCGATCCGAACTTTCGTGTCGTAAAATTGGGGATACTTCCGGCTGTCGTTGAAGGAGAGCAGGGGCGCGGGCGGCGTTTGCCGGAAACGCGCTGCGCTTTGCGTGATGATCGGCGCGACCACGAAGACCGGCGTCGCGCCAGCCTCGCGGATTCGCGAAGCCGCCTCGCGATAGGAGTGGTCCGTGGCGGGATCGAGAAATTTAGGCCGCGCTTCAGAAACTTCCTGCGCGAGCTTTTCCCGAAAAATCGTGGCGCGTTCCGCGGACATGGCGTCGCCGGCCGGGCGGTATCCGTCGCGGTTTGGGCCCAGTTCCGAGTCCGCCTCGCGAAAACGCTCGCGCTGTTCGGCGGGAGAAAAATCCAAGGCTCGACCAACGCTCGCAAATTGTTTTGCGAAGAGGAACAGATGCGAAACGAGCTCGCGCCGGGCGAGCCACAGCCGCGTTGCTTTGCCGAGCCAATTCGCGTTCCCGCGCGGATTCAGCGCCTTCTTCAGCGTCAATTCCGTGCGCGGCCAGTCATGCCAATAGACCACGCGCTGAGTGCCCAGGACGTTGTCCCACTTCACCTGAATCTCCGCCATTTCGAGCACGACCCATTTCAGCTTTCGCGGCTCGGTTTTGAGGATCTGCTCGAGCACGTAGAAATTCTCCGGCGGGTGCATTCCATCGATCCCGAAGTTGAACGTCCGCGTCGGGAGGCCATTCTCGCGCGTGGTCTGGTCAAACAGCTCCGGCGAGATGGAATAATAAAGCCGGCTCGTGCCGACGATGAGGGTGTCGAACTCATCCTTGTGCTGGGCGAAAAATTCCAGCTTCGCCGCGATCCCTTTTGGAACGACCGGCGGCAGCAGCGAGTGGATAACGAAACTGGCGGCCAGAAAGGCGACCAGCGCAACCGCGCCATAGAGCGAATTCTTAGCGAGCTGTTTCGTCAATTTCGTAATCGAGAATTGGAATCCATCCCCGCAGTTACCCGGTTACCGTCAGAATTGAAAGTAAATGAACGGCGTATAGTGCGGCGGAATAAATAGGAGAATGGTCGCGGCGGTGCTGCCATACGCGACCGCAAACACCCGGTCAGGCCCGCGGCGCCACCAGGTCGAGAAAATCCCGCGGGAATTCATCCAGTGGACAAATCCGAGGGCGACGACAATCCACAACTTCGACGCGCCCAGATCCTGCGCACCGTCGCTCTGAAAAAAGCCGAAGCTCCGCATGGTCACCAGTGCGTCCGGCAAATTCACCGCGCGAAAAAAAATCAGCGCGAAACAAAACCAGTAAACGGTCAGTGCCCAGCCTAGCCAAGCCATCCCGAAGCGCGCCAGCTTCCAAGGCTCGGTCCAGCGCTGCCATTCACGCTGAGCGACCAGCGCCAAACCATGCAGACCTCCCCAGATTACCATCGTCCAGTTCGCGCCGTGCCATAATCCACCGAGGAGCATCGTGATCATGATGTTGCGATAGACGAACCAGCGCGGGCCACGACTTCCGCCGAGCGGAATGAAAAGGTAATCGCGCAACCAGCTCGAGAGACTGATGTGCCAGCGCTGCCACAAATCGGAAATGCTGCTGGCGAAATACGGAAAACGGAAATTCAGGGGCAGCTCATATCCAAGCAACCCCGCTGAAGCGAGCGCCATGTCCGTGTAGCCGGAAAAATCGCAATAGACTTGAATCGCATAAAAGGTGACGCCGATCCACCCGCTACCGGCGGTAAAATTTCCAGGCGCCGCAAAGTAACGATCCACAACCGGCGCGACGGAATCAGCGATGCACGCTTTCTTGATGAAGCCGGTCAGAAAGAGAACGAGAGCGCCCCGAACATCGACGTCCGAGAATTTACGGATCGTCCGAAGTTGCGGCAAAAACAAGGAAGCGCGCACAATGGGGCCGGCAACCATCTGCGGGAAAAATCCAATGAAGGCGGCGACATCGAGGAGACTCGAGACGGCGCGCATCTTCCCGCGATAGACGTCGATCGTGTAACTCATCGAGTGAAACGTGTAAAAGCTGATGCCGACCGGCAGGATGATGTTCAACGTGTGCACGCTCGCTGGCAGGCCGAGCCAGGCCAGCAGCGCACCGCCCGATGAAATGAAGAAGTTGAAGTATTTGAAAAACGCGAGCGTGCCGAGATTCATGCCCAGGCTCAGCAGCAGCCAGCCGCGGCGCGCGCGAGGATTTTCGGTCCGGGCCAGCATTTGCCCGACGAAGTAATCGAGCGCGCTCGATCCCATGAGCAGGAAAAGGAATCTCCAATCCCACGCGGCATAAAAGAAGTAGCTGCAAACGAGCAGCCAAATCTTGCGCGACCGGTTCTCGCGCAGCGACCAGTAGATGCTGAAGACGACGAGGAAGAACCAGAAGAAACGGAGCTCTACGAAAAGCATGCGCGGTCAGGGCTGACGGGTGACGCGGACAAATTCGAACGCGAGCAGGCGAGTGAATTCCGCCGCGCCCTCGCTCGTGAGATGCTGTTCATCCACGCGAACTTTGGCGTCGTACAACTGCGGATAGGCCCTGGCATCGTTGAACACGAGCAATGGAGCGGGCGGTGGCGATTCTCGAAACCGCAGGGGCGATTGAAAAATGCTCGGCGCCACGACCAAGATCGGCTGCGCGCCGGCTAGCCGGATTTTGGCGGCACTCTCGCGATACGCGCTTTCCGCATACGGATCGATGAACCCGGAGCGTGGACCCGAAACTTCTTCCGCGAGCTGGCGCCGGAAAAGCTCAGCGCGCTCCGGGCCCATCGCCGCTCCCGCAAGCCGGTAACCATCGCCATCCGGTCCCAGGAGCGGTTCGGAGGTGCGAGGGCGGTTTTCGATGAGGGCGGATA
>JALYIN010000471.1 GCA_030775765.1 Verrucomicrobiota bacterium | reverse complement strand
GCTCCACCGGACTCCGGTGGAGCTGTTTGCTTTTCATCCCGTCGCCCCCAATGCAAGGCAAGGAAATGGGTCGCAAATTACGGTTTTCGTGCTTGATTCGTTTTCATGGGAACGAGAGTTCTTGGTCTGTTCGTGGCGGCTGCAGCGATGTTGGTCTTTGGGGCCAGCACGTATGCATCTGCGCCGGTCTCAGGGGTTGTTGAAGGGCAGCTAAAAATTCTTTCTGAGGGAGGGACCGAAGCGAAATTGCTGAGGTGACCACAGATAAGGAAGATCGTTTTCGGGTTGGCTTGCCCGCGGGGGAATACATTCTCGAACTGAAGCGTAATGGTCGCATTCGGTTTCGCGGCACGCCGAAGGCATTTACCATCAGGGCCGAGCAGACCGTCCACGTCGAAATGGATGTCGAGACGGGTGTGAGTCCGATGTGACTTTGGTGAGTCGGTCTTTGCTCGCCAGCGGCACGCCCTTCCGAACCGCCGATCTTATCGCATGCCGGTATCGCAATCCCACGTGACCTTGTTAAAGCCCGTAGCAGTTACTTCCACATCAAACGGGCCGCAACGCGGGAACCTGGCTCTTGGCTCTTTTACTTTGATCGAATAGCGCCCCGGAGCGAGCGGGATCCGGAAATGGCCAGAAGCGTCGGTAGTAAATGTCGCTACCTCACCGGCGGCGCCCGCGACCACGAAGGCGAAGTTCGCCAGCGGCACGGAAGCCGATTCCCCGTCGCGGATGGGCCCGCCGTGAGTGGGGCCGATTGAAATTACGCCCTCGATGCCGGTCGCGATGGGAGAAGTTTGCGCATTGATTTGGCCGGACACGAGTGAAAACAAAAGGAGGCTCGTTAAGCCGCAAAGTTTTTTCCGCGCGAATCTGTTTAGCATCAGGACAGATTACGGACGCTAGAGCCGTTGACAATCCGCTCTAGAACAATCGCGAATGCTTCATGGCCAAAGGCCCTTGAGGTCGTCGCGGAGCTTCTCGTTGACGGATCGCCATCACGCGGCCATATTTCGCGCTCCGAAATTGTAGGGTGGGCGCTTCGCCTGCCTTCGGCGGCAACTCGAGCGGTTGCCCTACAAATTGGTCCTATGGACAAGATTCGTAATATCGCAATCATTGCGCACGTCGACCACGGCAAGACCACGCTCGTGGATCAATTGCTGCGCCAATCGGGTACGTTCCGCGCCAACCAAAAGGTCGAGGATCGGATGATGGATTCGATGGATCTCGAGCGCGAAAAGGGGATCACGATACGCGCGAAAAACGCCGCCTTCCAGTGGAACGGTTACCGCATCAACATCGTCGATACGCCCGGCCACGCTGATTTCGGTGGCGAAGTTGAGCGCATCATGAAGATGGTGGACGGCGTCTTGCTCGTGGTGGACGCGCACGATGGCCCGCAGGCCCAGACGCGCTTCGTCTTGCGCAAGGCGCTCGAGAACAAAGCCAAGCCGATTGTCGTCATCAACAAGATCGACCGCGAGAACGCGCGGCCGCACAAGGTCCTCGATCTCGTCTTCGACCTTTTCGTCGAGTTGAAGGCGACCGATGAGCAGCTGGACTTCCCCATCATTTACGCCAGCGCGAAGAGTGGTTTTGCCATGCGCGAGCTGCACGAAAACAGCGAGGACATGACGCCACTCTTCGAGGCGATCGTAAAGCACGTGCCGCCCCCGGCGGTTTCGCCCGAGCCATTTTTCCAAATGCTGGTTTCGAATTTAGACTACAGCGATTACCTCGGGCGCATTGCGCTGGGGCGGATCGTGAGCGGCCGAGTGAGCGTCGGCGATTCCATAGTTTGCATTCATCGGGACGGCCGGCGCGAGCGGGCGGCGGTCACCGGGCTCTTCACTTTTGCGGGGATGGGGCAGGTGGAGTTGAAGCACGCCAGCGTCGGCGACATCGTCGGGTTGACCGGTTTCGAGGAAGTTTACATCGGCGAGACTTTGACCGATCGCGAAGAGCACCCGCCGCTTCAGTTCGTCGATATCGATCCGCCGACGATCCGGATGCGGATCCTGGTCAACGACTCGCCCTTCGCAGGCCGGGAAGGAAAATTTGTGACCGCGCGCCATGTGAAGGAGCGCCTGGTTCGGGAGACGCGCGCCAACGTCTCGCTCCAGATGAAGGAGACCGAGCTCGCCGGTTCGTTCGAGATCAACGCCCGCGGTGAAATGCAAATCGCGATTCTCGTCGAGCAAATGCGCCGCGAAGGCTATGAAGTCATGGTGTCGCGGCCGGAAGTCATCTTTCAACGTGACGAGAACGGCGCCCTGCTCGAGCCCTTGGAAAATTTATACGTCGAAGTCCCGAATGAGAATCTCGGGGATGTGATGCAAACGCTGGCCGCGCGCAAGGGCGAGGTGGTCAGCATGGAGCACCACGCCAACCGCGTTTCCGTCGAAGCCATTATCCCGACTCGAGGCCTGATCGGTTTCGAAAGCGATTTGGTGAACCTGACTCGCGGCGAAGGATTGATGAGTCATCTGTTTCGCGAATATGCGCCGTTCAAGGGCGAGCTCGAAGGCCGCACCCGCGGCGTGATGATTTCGATGGAGCCCGGTATCAGCACCGCGTATGCGCTGAATAATATTCAGGCCCGCGGCAAACTCTTCGTCGGACCGCAGGAGGAGATTTATTCCGGCATGATCGTGGGCGAAAACGCCCGGCCCGAAGATTTGCCGGTGAACCCCTGCAAAGCCAAACACCTTACGAACATGCGCAGCCAGGGCGACGGCAAAGGCATTCAGCTTGAGGCGCCGCTCAAGATGACTCTCGAGCGCGCCATCGAATACATCAGCGCCGATGAATTCGTCGAAGCGACTCCGAAATCGCTCCGTCTCCGGAAACGCATTCTGGATCCCACAGCCCGGAAGCGCGCCCAAAACGCCGCCTAGACCGGGCGCTTTTCGTTGACAAAAACCGCCCGAGGCAGTTTAATTTCCTCGGTTCATTTGCCTCCTCGATAACGAATTCCCTTCGAGGCTCTCCGGTTCCCAAACGAACGCAGGTCTGTCGGCAACTTAGAATTCCCATCTCATGTCGGGACACAGTAAGTGGTCCAAGGTTAAGCGGTTCAAGGGCGCGCTCGATACCAAACGCGGCGCGCTCTTCAGCAAGCTTTCCCGGGAAATCACCATCGCCGCCAAAAGCGGTGGAGGCGACCCGGACGGCAACGCCCGCCTCCGCAGCGCCATCCTCTCCGCGCGCGCCCAGAGCATGCCGAATGACAATATCGACCGCGCAATCAAGCGCGGCACGGGCGAAGGAGTGGAGGCTCAGCATTTCGACGAGATCGTTTACGAAGGTTATGCGCCCGGCGGCGTTGCCGTGATCGTAGAGGCCGCGACGGATAATAAGAACCGCACCGCCGCGGAAATTCGCAGCATCTTTACCAAGAACCATGGCAACCTGGCTTCGAGCGGCAGTGTTTCCTACATGTTCCATAAAAAGGGGAGAATTACGGTGCCGCGGGGTTCCGTTGACGAAGAACGCCTTTTCGAGCTGGCCCTGGAGGCCGGTGCTGAGGAGTTGACAACGGAGGAGGAACAGTATGTTATTACCACTTCCCACGACCAGCTCTACGCAGTAGCTGAGGCGCTCAAGAACGCGGGCGTCGCCACAGATGGGCAGAAGTTTACTTTTATTCCAGATACGACAGTTCCGGTCCATGAGGAGGCCGTTGCGCTGCAGATCTTGCGCTTGTGCGACAGCCTCGAAGAAGACGACGACGTCCAAAACGTCTATTCCAACTTAGATATTCCCGACGAATTGCTGGCGAAATTGCCGGTATAAAAGAAGCCGCTGGTTTGAAGGGGCGGCCGCTGCTCCGGTAGCAACGAGATGAATCTCTGTATTTATGAGCGAAGAAAACGATAACCAGCCATCGCCGCAAACCGACACTCAGTCGGACCGTCCGCGGCGTCCACGCCGGCGATTTCCCCGAAGGCACAGCGGCCCCCGCGATCGCGGCCCGCAGGAACAGCAGCAACGCGGCGATCTCAATGGACCCAGCGAAAGGGTCGAATCGTCAGTCGGAGAGGACATCGGAGACGCTCCTCGCGTCAATGAAGGCGAGCAGCGTGATGAATCGCGGGGCGACGGTGGACCTTCGCAGAACGGCGAGATCGAACGCGAACCGGAATACGGCGACGGCATTATCGAAATCTCCGGCAAAGGCTTTGGGTTTCTGCGCGACGCGAAGCGGAACTTCGTCCAGACGCCGAACGACATTTTCGTAACGCCGGAGATCGTGCGGCGCTTTGGTCTGCGCGACGGAATGTGGATTTACGGTGAAACCCGCCGCGGGAACCGCGGGCCGCAACTGGTCCGACTCAACAAGATCAATGAGGATGAGCCGACGAAGTATCAGGGACTGCGGCCGTTCGAAGAACTGACGACGATCAATCCCAACCGGAAGATCAAGCTCGAGACGGTCCCAGATCGGTACACCACGCGCATCATGGATCTGATGACGCCGCTCGGGATGGGACAGCGCGGCCTCATCGTCGCGCCGCCGCGCACCGGCAAGACAACCTTGCTCCATCACATCGCCGACGCTGTCGTAAAGAATCATCCGGAGATGAAACTGATCATTCTCCTGGTCGACGAACGCCCCGAGGAAGTGACGGATTTCCGGCGTTCCTGTCCGCAGGCCGAGATCATGGCCAGTTCCAACGACAGCGACATCAAGAGTCACACCCGCATCGCCCAGCTCGCGGTCGAACGCGCGAAGCGGCTCGTCGAAGCCGGCAAGGATGTGTTCATCCTGCTCGACTCGATTACCCGTACAGCTCGCGCTTTTAACAACGCGATGGGCGGCGGCGGTCGCACCATGAGCGGCGGTATCGACGCGCGCGCCATGGAAACGCCGAGAAAGCTATTCTCCGCCGCGCGCAACACGGAAGAAGCTGGCTCGCTCACCATCGTGGCTACCGCACTGATCGATACCGGCAGCCGCATGGACGAGCTGATCTTCCAGGAGTTCAAGGGCACCGGGAACATGGAGATGGTCCTCGATCGCAAGATCAGCGATCAGCGCATTTATCCGTCCGTTGACATTTTTCTTTCCGGCACGCGCCGCGAGGAATTGCTCCTCCAACCGTGGGAGCTGGAGAAGATCAATTTGATCCGGCGCGGTCTCGCGGGCCACAAGCCCAACGAAGCGATCGAGCGTTTGCTGATGTTCGTGAAGAAATTCCCGACCAACGAGCAGATGCTCAAGGGCATCCCCGGTTAACGTCGCCGCCCTCGTGATAGCGGGTTCTGGAGGGCCGAGTTTGCGACGCCTCCGCTTTGTCAGGTCAGCCAGCGGGCTCGCAGGACCTCACCCCTCCGCCAATGAAGCCGCCGCTCCAGGAAGTCGATTGGGAAGTCCTGCCGCCGGAAGAAAAGCGGAAGCGTCAGGGTCTCGAGCCGCTTTTCAAATGGCTCGCCTACATCATGGATGAAGTCGGCCGTGTGCCCGGCACGAAGTTTCGCTTTGGGCTCGATCCGCTCCTCGGATTGATTCCCGGAATCGGCGATACCAGCTCCGCCCTGGTTTCCGCTTTCGCCCTTGTCCAGGCCGTTCGACTCGGCGTCCCGAAAGTTCTCCCATGCGCATGACACTCCACATTCTGGTCAACGAAGTCATTGGCGTGGTCCCGGTCGTCGGCGATGCCTTCTCGTTATGGTTCAAATCGAACGCGCGCAATTACGAAATCATCAAGACCCACCGGCTCGGCTCCGGCGTCGCGAAGAAGAGCGACTGGCTTTTTGTGATCGGCGTTCTCGTTGTACTCGTCGGGGTCGTTGTTGTCGGAATCGCGCTCAGCTTTCTCGTTCTCGGAGCGATCGTGCGTTTACTGTTCTCGCGCTGAGGGGCGAAAGACTTGGCGTTATCGCAGATACCGCGAATAGATCGCGCGAATTCCAGCGCGCGCCTCGCGATAGGTTTGCGCAAAGGAATCCAAATTCTTCGCTCCGACCCGCCGGGCGAGCTGCTCCTGCCCGCCCTTGTCCGCCGGCAAGATCGAGACGTTCTTGTTTTCCCAGCGCCGCAGAACCGACTCGATCGAACGCAGATATTCGTAATGTTTCCGCAGCGCCTCGGCATCGCCTTTGGCCGCGATCCCAGCTTCAGTGAGTTGCTCAAGCGCGCCCATCATTTGCGGATTCCAAATGCCCGTGCGCATTTGCAGCGCCTGGACCAGGAATTCCGCTTCCACAATTCCGCCGGTTCCGGTCTTGAAATCCAGCTCATCGACAGAACTGCCCCGGTTCCGCTGGATGCGTTGCAGCATCGCATCGATCTGGGCGAATAAATCCGCGCGCTGTCCTGCCATTCGCCAGACGCGCCGGGCTAGATCCATGAACTCATTTTGGAGCGGTCCCGCAATCGGTCGCGCGCGCGTCAGCGCCTGTGCTTCCCAAAGCTGACCGCGCGTTTGATAGTAGGTCTCGCAAGCCGTCAGGGAGCAGGAAAGGATTCCTTTCTCACCGTCTGGACGGAGCCGCGCGTCGAGCGTCCAGATGCTTCCTTCGCCCGTTGGCTGTGCCATCGCCACCATCAAGTGCTGGGCGGCGCGCACATCTTCGCCCACGAAAACCACGTCCAGATCGGCGCCGTACCCGATCTCCGAACCGCCGAATTTTCCCAGCGCGATGATGGTGAGATCGCTCTCGCTCCCCCGCAGCCGGTTCACGAAAACTACGCATGCTTCCGCGAGCGCTGAATGTTCAGCGAGAATCGAAGAGAGCGGAGCGAGGCCGAGGATATCCCGAAGGAAAATGCGCAGGAGTTGCGTCTGCCGGTAAGCCCGCAGGAGATCGAGCGATTCCGCGCCGATGTCGAGCGCTTCGAGTCGTTCGAGATGTTGGGCCAGGTCGACCTGTCGATCGAGCATGCCCGGCTGCGTGACTTCTTCGAGCAAGGGCGGCCGCCGAATAAGCAGGTCGCCGACGTGCCGGCTGCCGTCGAATGTTTTCACGAGCAGTTCGAGCAGCTTCGGATTCACCACCAGCAATTCGAAAAGCATGCTCCGTAAACCGTAGGCTTCGACGAACCGGATGAACTGATTCAGCGCCATATCGGGATCGGCGGCCCTTTCGAGCCAGCGAAACAAGAGCGGGCGCAGGTTCCGCAAAACCTGCCGCGTCCGGGGCGCGACATGAGTTCCACCTGGCGGTTTCGCCAGCTCCGCCAGCGATTTGGCCGCTGTTTTTCCATCGCGAAAAATATGGAGATTTTCCGCGTCGGCCTGGGCTGCTCCGGTCGGCTCGGAAATTACCCGGCGGAAAATCGTCCGCACTTGCCGCATGTGATCGCGCAACGCGGCGTTGAATTCTTTCGGCGTCGCAAAACCGAGACTGCCCGAGAGGCGGCGCAGCGCCTCCGAGTTTTCGGGCACGGTGTGCGTCTGTTGTTCCGCTTCGATTTGGAGCCGGTGCTCTACGCTGCGGAGGAAGCGGTAGGCGCCTTCAAGCACGCGAGCTTCTTCATGCGGGAGCAGCTCCAGGTTGGCCAGCACTGGCAGCACCTTCAACGTGCTGGTTTCCTGGAGGAAGGCGTGCCGAGCGCCATGCAAAAGTTGCAGCGCCTGGACCACGAACTCGATCTCGCGAATCCCGCCCGCGCCCAGTTTCACGTCGCGCCCAATATTTTCGTGGCCGACGATGTCGCGCTCGATCCGCCGTTTAATGCTGCCGATTTCCTCCAGGACTTCCCGGGTCGGGCTCCTCGGAAAAATAAAGGGCTGATGTTGCCGGAGAAATTCGTAAGCGAGCTCGCGGCTGCCGGCGATGCCGCGCGCCTTGATCAGGGCGATCCGTTCCCAAGTCTCGCCGAACCCGGCGTAATAATTTTCCATGCTATCGATCGATCGCACGAGCGGTCCCGCTTTGCCCTCCGGGCGCAGCCGCAAATCGATGCGAAAAAGCGCGCCGGCCGGATCGTGAGCCGCGAAGGTTTCGATGATTTTCGCCCCGAGCTGATTGAACCATTCGTGGTAGGTCAGGTTCGGCGAAACCTGTCCCTCTTCGCCATAGACGAACATCACATCGATGTCGGAACTGTGGTTCAATTCCCGGCCGCCGAGTTTTCCCAGGCCGAGAATCGCAAAGGGCGTGTCCGGTCCACCGCGCCGGCTCCGCAGCTCGGAATCCCAATAAGTGTAAACCTCGCGCAGGCAAATTTCGGCCAGCCCCGACAACTCGAGGGTCGTTTCCTCGAGAGGCGCGGTGCCCGCCACTTCGCGCAACGCGATCCGCGCCATCTCGCGTCCTTTCCAAAACCGAAGCGCCTGGAAGTTCCCGGCGAAGGTCGAGCGTTCGCCGGCTCGTTGCAGATCGACGAGCATCGCGGCCAGGCCGCGCGGCGCATCGGAAATTTCCGGACGCGCCAGCCAGAGAAGAATCTCCGGGTATCGAACGAGCCGGGCCGCACAAACGCTGGAGACTGCGATCAGGTGAAGCAGCGCCGGCTCGCCGAGCGGAAATTGCTCAACCAGATCGGTTAGCGGCGTTGCCTCGGCCGGCCAGCTCTCCGCGAGACGTTCGAGAGTGTTCTGGACCTGCGGCGAATTAAGGGTGGTTGCCGCTTTTTGTTCAATCCAGTTTCGCACCGTCCTATACTTGTCACTCCGAGCGGAATTTCGCGAATGCGAAACGAAGTCGCAGAATCTCTGACTTTGTCTTCATTGAGCGGCGCAGAATAATCAAAGACCCTTCGACTCCGCTGCGCTTCGCTCAGCATGGAACCCTAAAGAGGTGATTGCGTGGCCTAACGACTGATCGCTAGTTAGCCCTGGCGGGTCATCTTCTCCCGCGCCTTCGCCAGCAGTCGTCGCTCGGCGCGAGTGAGACTATCCATTCCTTCGCGGGAAATCTTATCCAGCAGCGGATCGATTTCCTCGGCGATGAACTGTTCCGGCG
>JALYIN010000470.1 GCA_030775765.1 Verrucomicrobiota bacterium | reverse complement strand
AAAGAGGTGTTCACCAAAACCGGACACCCTGTTCTCTGCTCGAACGCGCTCAGGAGGTCATAGAAGCGTTGATTCGTCGCGGCGGAGACGGTTTGGACGCGCGCGGAATAATCGACGTGGGTGACAGCCGGCAAGGTTGAGCGCCGGGTCTTCAGTCGCGCCCTGAAGTCGGGCGCGTCATCCAATCGCCCGTTCGTCCGCAGCTCCTCCTTTACCGGCGCGACCAGCAGCATGTAGGGACTCGTGTCGTTCAGGTCAAAGCAATCGTTCGTTCGCTCCTCGAGAATAGAAGGCGCAAAGGGGCGGAAGCTTTCCCGGAACTTGATCTTGAGATTCAGCTTCTCCTGCATGTCGGATCGGCGCGGATCCCCCAGGATCGAACGATTCCCCAGAGCGCGCGGCCCGAACTCCATCCGCCCTTGGAACCAGCCGATCACCTTCCCTTCCTCGATCAACTCGGACACCTTAGACATTAATTCATCTTCCGGAATCTCCGCGTGTGGGATCTCGCGCTGGCGCAAGAACTCACCCGGCTCATAAGCAGGTCCCAGAAACGAGCCCTGTTGCAGATCGCCAGAGGCCAAAATCGTTCGCGGCTTCTGGTGATAATGATGCCAGCCGAGCAGAGCGGCGCCCAACGCTCCGCCCGCATCACCGGCCGCGGGTTGAATCCAGATTTTTTCGAACGGGCCTTCCCGCAGAATCCGGCCGTTGCCAACGCAATTGAGCGCGACGCCACCGGCGAGACAAAGATGGTGTTCCCCGGTCAGTTCGTGTGCATGACGAGCCATTCGCAGCATGACTTCTTCGGTGACCGCCTGGATCGAGCGCGCGATGTCCATGTGGCGCTGGGTTAATTCGGACTCCGGTCCTCGTGGCGGGCCGCCGAACAGCTGATCGAACGTGCGATTGGTCATGGTCAGGCCGGCCATGAAATCGAAGTAACGAAGGTTGAGCCGAAAGGAGCCGTCAGTCTTGAGATCGACCAGCTCGGAAAGAATCAGGTCGCGGAACTTCGGCTCGCCGTAGGGCGCCAGGCCCATGACTTTGTATTCGCCGGAATTCACCCTAAAACCGAGGTAGTAAGTGAACGCCGAGTAGAGCAGGCCTAACGAGTGCGGGAAGCGCATCTCCTCCAGAAGCTCAACCCGGTTCCCCTCGCCTCGACCCATACTCGTCGTCGTCCATTCGCCCACGCCGTCGATCGTGAGGAGAGCGGCGCGCTCGAATGGGGAAGGAAAGAAGGCCGAGGCGGCGTGGGATTCGTGATGCTCGGGAAAGATGAGCGGCCCTTCGAAGCGGAGCTCTTCGCGAAGCGTCGCCTTGAGCCAAATCTTTTCCTTCATCCAGACTGGCATCGCCTTGAGGAAGGAACCCCAGCCACGCGGCGCGCAGGCGAGGTAGGTGGAAAGAAGCCGCTCAAATTTCAGGAACGGCTTTTCATAGAAGGCGACGAGGTCGAGATGCGACGCGTCCGTGAGACCGGCTTCGCGGAGGCAGTAGTCAATCGCGTGCCGCGGAAATCCGGCGTCGTGCTTCTTTCGAGAGAACCGTTCTTCCTGCGCCGCGGCCAGAATTTCGCCATCACACACCAGGCAGGCCGCGCTGTCGTGATAGAAGGCCGAGATGCCAAGGATGTTCACGGCTGGCGGGCGAGAAACCTGGCCAGCTGCTGCGCCGCGATCTCGTGGCCGGCGGCATTCCAATGGGCATCGTCGGCGAAATAGACCGCGCGTCCGGAGGCCGCCGCTTGTTCGAGAGCCGGAGTGAGATCGAGAAACGAGATTCCGGCGGTGCCGCAGAACTCGCGCATCAGTTCGTTTTGCGCGAGACGATTAGCGCGAATGTCCCCCGTCTGAAGTGGCATGTGATTGTAGGTGCTGATGAAATCGATGGAGCGCCGCAGCTCTTCATGGCCTAACGACCGCTCAACCAGCGGCCAGTAAACTTCGTCCTTCGAAGGAATGAACATGACCGTTAACCGGCTTCCGTGTTCGGCGCACGTCTCGTGCATCTTCATCAACGCACCGCGAGCCAGTTCCCATCCACGGCTTCGCTCGATCTCCGTCCGCGCGCTGGCAAGCTTTTGCAGGTAAGGCGGCATGAAAGCGAATCGCAGCGAGGTCCCGGATTCAGTGGGAATTTCGTAGGCACCGCGATCGAAACCCGGAGCAGTCGCCATCGGGAACGCGGCCGATGAATCCTGCACTCGCGAGGCCGCCGGTAACGCGACCCGGGCGATGGTGAACAAATACAAAGTCTCGTAGCGCCGATATTTCTTCTTCAACCGCCAGCCAGTGGCCTCCTCTCCCGGTTTGTCGCCGCCGTGTTCCCAACGGTCGAAACGCTCGGCATCAAAGAGATCGTTGCCGGCAAAATAACCGAGCACGACCTCGCGCGGTTGATGCCGAATCGCGTAGTCCTGCAAAGCGTAGAGCTCCTGTTGCGGGCCGAAGGACGAGGTGCCGTAGTTTTGCACGGCTTGGCCAGTGATCTGTTCGAGCCGCGCCGGCCACGATTCTTCGCGCGGCGATGTCATCGCATCGACGAAGGAATCGCCCAGCGCGGCCACTTCGATTCGTTCGCGCACGGCCGGATTACGAAAACCTTCCGCGTCGGTTTCGAACGGGTAACGATGGTGCTCGCCACCGAAAAGGTTGGGCGGCAGAAATCCCATTCGCACGATGTCGCCGTGGTCCCACTCGCAATAGGTCCTGAGATCCGGCCGAAGGCGCTGCTTGTACCGCGGCGAATCGATCCAGCGCCGATCGGGCGCCGACAGGCCGAGTTCGTGACGCGCGGTCAGGATCGGCAGCGGCAGTTTTAGAGGCCGCGCGCGAAGCACGACCTCGATGAGTGCCAGGCACAAAAAGGTGCTGAGGCTGAAGGCGAGCCAATTACCAGTCCGACGAGAAAGGCGGGGCGACTCCTGACGCGCCAGCGCAAACAGGATGAGAACAACGGGCGCGAGATAGAGCGGCCAATGAAACTGGCGGGTTAACCGCAGATCGAACCAGGCGATCCGGCCGTGGACGGCGAAACGCAGCTCCCCTGCGCCAGCCGGCAGCGAGATCCGTTGCGATGATGGACGATCGATTTTTCCCGTCGCAATTTGACGGTCTGTTCCGCCAGAGCGCAAAACGATTTCGTACTCGGCTGAACCTTCCGGAAGGGCGGTGAAACTGAGAGAATGGCGCGCGGACAAAGAAATTGGAAAAGTGAAGCGGGCTTCGTCGCCACTGATGATCTCGGGTACGACTTCGTTTCCGCGCACGCCGAAGTGCTGCCAGACCGTGCCCTGTTGCTCTCCGGCGGCGCTGTCTTCATCGACGTAGAGGCGTTGGGTGCTCGCGGAAAACCAATCGACCAGAGCGGCGAGAAAGACGGCGGTGAGGATGCTGCCTAACAAGGAGCGGCGGTTTCCAAAGCGCCGACGGTTTTGCGAGGGGGACGACGATTGGAAAATCGCCGCTCCTTGAGGCGGCATGGACGTGCGGAGGCTCATTTGGCGGTCGCGGCGTCGAATTTCTCCCGGATTTTCCAGGCACGCTCCCAATCTTGCTTCGCGGCCCAGGCTTCCGCTTCGAGAAAATGGAAGTAACGCGGCGCGCCGGGCAGTTCGGTGAAGTGCCGGACCGTGACGAGGGCTTCGTCGATCAAGCCCTGCTGCATTTGTTCGTGGTAAAGCTGGAAGCCGAGCGCGTAATTGTCCGGACTCGCGTGCAATGCCTGGCGCAATTGGTCGATGGATGAATTCTGCGCGGCGGCGGGGAGCGGCGGCGCTTCTCCATATCGGCGCGCCAATTCGACCGCGACGCGAAAATTCTTCTGCGATGCCTGATATTTTGAGAGACCGGGCCACGCGTAGGCGAGCCAATCAGGATGTGCTTCCACGGCGCGCGCGAGTTCGGCGGCGTCACCGCGTTCGGCCCAATACTTGAATAAGGTCGTCTTCTCCTGCGGGGTCATTGTTTCCAGAGTCGGATCGTGCTCGAGAAAACGCTGGACCGCGGCATTGAAAGGCGCGCCGGAAGAGGCCTCGAGAAAAGTCAGCGCCAGATCGTGATGGACGATGCCGAGCTCGAGGAGCCCCTCATACACGCCCGGGCTCGACCGACTCGCGACCATGAGCATACCGCGGTAAACGCCGGTGCGTTGAGGGCCAGCGCGGCGCAGCGCCTCGCGCCACGCCGTCAACGCCAGCGTGGGTTGGTTCGCGCCGATCCAGACGTTTCCCTCCTGGAACGGAACTTCGTAGACGTTCGGCTCGAGAAAACGGGCCCGGCGGAAATCGTCAGCAGCGTCGTTGATGGGCAACCGCGCGCCGACTTTGCCAAGGGCACGGAGGAAATAGAGTTGCCAGCGAAGCGGCGCCCAGTCCAAGGCCCGTGTCGTGCGCTGAACCGTCTCGGTGAAATTTCGGCCTTGGTTAGCCGCGGTAGCGAGACGCCCTTCGTTTTCCACACCGACCGCGCCGGGGAGCGGGGTTTCGTATCGAGTCGCAAATAGCCAGGCGCCGCCGGCAAGGAGAAGCACGAGCCCGATTGCACGAAACACGATCGGAACAGCAATGCTTCGGCGCAATTCCGCCGGGCGCCGCACCGCAAGGCCGAGAAGGAACAAGGCAGCGAACGCAGTCCCGACGCGATGACCCGAGACGTCCACCATTCCGTGAAACGCGAAGAGGAGCGCCGCGATGAGGGCAGCGACCCGAAACCGTTGGTTCGTTCCTTCCTTCAACGGAAAAACGCGCCAGACGAACAGGACGATCCCGGCAATGGTCAGCGCGACGGCCGGCCAGCCCACCTCCGCCCAGAGCCAGAACCAGTCGCTCTCGGGATGAATGGTCCGGGTGCTCGACAAGGAGACGTCGCGAAAGACCGCGAACACTTCATCGAAATTTCCCAGCCCGATACCGCACCAGGGCGATGCGCTGATGAGGTGAAGCGCGTCCTGAAAGATCGCCCAGCGCAGGTCGCTCGCGACGCCGGTGTCGCCGGTCCGAAGGTGAAAGCGCTCGAAGGTTTGTCCGCCGAAGAGCAGCATTACGGTAAGCAAAACCAGAAGCAGCGAGACGCCGAGGGCGATGCGCGCCGCCGAGCCTTTCCGTAGGGCGAAAGCGCCCAACCAAAGCCCGCTGCCGGCAACGAGAAGAAGGACGCCCGCGCGCGAAAAATCAAGGACAATCCCCACCACGATTACGGCTAGTGCGGCCAGCCAAAGGGTCCAGCGCTTTCTCCCTTTCCGGATGTCCTCCTGGCCGCAGGCGAGGATGACGATGGCGGTCAGTCCGAACAGGTTCGCGGTCTGGTTCCGATTCGGGAAAGGCCCGAAGCCGCGCTCGTTATGCCAAAACGAAGGCGCGGTGTGCCGGAAGTAGAGCACGATGCAGAGCGCCGTAAGACAGGCGATGCCTAACGCGAAAGCTCGCAGCTGCGTGCGGACCTCGCGCAACTCGAGATCGAGCGTGCTCACGTAATAAAGCCAGGTCAGCCCCGCGAGAAAACTCAGGAAGCAACCGATGCTCATCCAGGGCTGGGGCGAAAGTGTGCTCGGGAGATTGATCCCGAAATCCTCCACCAGCGCCGTTCGCCACGCCGGTTGCAGGAACCAGTTCGCTGGAAGGAACGCGGTCGCGGCGGATGCGAGCAGCGCCAGCAAAATCAGATTCAGCGTCAATCCCCACGAAACTTTCGGCGGTTGAATGAGCAGCATCAGGCCGAGGAACGCAACGACAACGCCTTCACTCCATTTTGCGGTGGCGCCGCCGAGGAAACAGGCCACAACCGGAAGTGCCGGCACGGCCACGTTCAACCACCAGCGCGCGGGCGCGGCGGTGAAGCTGGCGGGGGTCCTGGATTGTCTGGTTTTGGAGCCTGGCATCGGCAGTGGGCAACAGCGCTAGTGGTATGAGATTAGCTCAGTAAATCAACCACAGTCTCCAATCTATGGCTGGTCCGGTTTTACCACGAGTTGAAGGCGGGCTGCCATCGCGTACTCTCAGTCTCGGCATCCGGAAGTAATCATGGTCACCCAACGCACGCAGGGTCTATATCGCGTCTTCCTGCTGTGCCAGATTCTGATCGTCGCCGTCCTCTTCTGGTTCGGGGTCTGGGTCCTAGTGACATTTTATTCGCCGGGGGCGGAGCTAACCTGGCGGCGCTACACCATCTACTGCGGGTTGCTCGTCCTCGGCATGACGCTCGAATCGCTCAGCCGCGATGGTTCGAAAAACTATTTCCTGCAGAACGAACTGCTCCGTCAGCACCGGCTCAGTCTCCGCCAGACCTTCGCCAGCATCGGCGCGCTCGTCTTTTACCTGATCGCGACCAAAGACGCGTTCATCTCGCGAATTTTCTTCTTCAACTTCGTGCCGTGGCTCTATGTGGCACTGCTCTTCTCCCATCATTACCTGCCGCAATTCCTCGCTCGGCGCATTTTCACGGGCGCGCGGGAAGAGAAGACGGTTCTGGTCGGGACCAGCGAGAAGGCAGCCCAGTTGCGCGCCTGGCTCCGGCGAAAGTCGGACATCGGGCTACGCACGGTCGGGCTGGTCTGCAACGAGCCGATTGAAAAAACCACGTACGGCATTCCAGTCCTGGGCGCCGTGGACGCGCTCGAAACAATCATTGTCGAGCGTGGCATAACACAAGTGATCATGCTGGAGTTCCCAGTCTTTGATGACAGCAACCGCCACATCATCCAGGTCTGCGACCGGGTGGGCGTGCGGCTCCTGATTGTCAGCGACCTCGAGGAAAAGCTGCGGCATCCGGTTACGCATTTCGAAGACGACGGCTTTCGTTTCATCGGCCTGCGGGAAGAGCCTTTGGAAAATCCGCTCAACCGATTCTTCAAACGCGCTATCGACGTTGTGATCTCATTGCCCGTCATCCTGGTCGTGTTCCCGATCCTGACCGTCATCGTTTGGATCGCGCAGCGGATTCAATCGCCGGGCCCGCTCTTTCATGTTCAAACCCGGGCGGGGATGCAGAATCGGCAGTTCAAGATTTACAAGTTCCGCACGATGCACCCGAACAACGCCGAGGAAACGCGCCAGGCGCGCCCTGGCGATGAGCGCGTTTATTCGCTGGGGAAATGGTTCCGCAAACTCAGCATCGATGAGGTGCCGCAATTCTGGAACGTGCTCCTGGGCGACATGAGCATCGTCGGGCCGCGGCCGCATTTGATCGAGCACAACAACCAGTTCTCGCAGTTGATGGCGAACTATCACGTCCGCGCGTTCGTGAAGCCGGGCATCACCGGTCTGGCCCAGGTCCGTGGATTTCGCGGTGAAGCGCGAAACAGCGCCGATATCCAGAACCGGGTGGCGTGCGATATCGAGTATCTCGAGAACTGGAACCTATCCCTCGAGTGCGGCATCATCCTGCGCACGTTCGTGCACCTGATCGTGCCGCCGCGGACTGCGTATTGATGCTGTAGCCGCAGCTACATCGCTTTCAGTTTGTCCGCGAAATCTTGGAGCACCCGAGCCTTCTCGAACTGCTCGACGTAGCGCCTCCCAGCGGCTCCGGATGCAGTCAGCCGCGCCGGATCTTTCGCTAGGGCATCAAGCACCGCCGCTAATTCCTCGGGCCGCCCTGGCGGCACATTTACGCCGAAATTTCCCTCGACTAACGCGAGAGCAAGATCCGATTCCGGCGACGCCACGGTTACAACCGGCTTGGCCTTCGCGAGGAGAGCGAGAAGCTTGCTGGGGAAAAAGGCATTCCCCGCGCCCGCTTGCTGCGTGATGAAGCAGACGTCGGCGTCGCGGAGGAGCGCGGCGTAGTCGCGGTCGGGTTGCAAGGGAAGCAGACTAAAATTCGGCAGGCGCATCTCAGTCGCGCGAGCCGCGAGCGTTTCCCGTTGCGCACCATCGCCGCAGATAAGAAAACGAATGCCGCGATCGCGCAGCAATGCCGCTGTTTCGAGGAGAATTTCGAGGCCTTGTTTAACTCCCAAATTTCCAGCGTAAACCGCGAGGAACTCATTCTCAGGGAAACCGTGGCCTCTGCGAAACTCGCCGCGGTCCGGTTCGGGCCCGTCGCTTTTCAGATCAATTGTGTTTGGGAAATAAACCTGCTTCTCCGCAGCCACGCCTTTCTCCTGGAATGTTTTCAGCATTCCACGCGTGATGCCGGACACCCGGGCCGCGTGCCGATAAGCAAAAGCTTCGGTGCCGTACAGTGCCCGCGTAAACGCGCTCGGTTTCAACATGCCGAGTCCAACCGCGGCGTCCGGTTGCAGATCCTGGACATGAAAAACAAACGGCGCGCCCTTTACCTTGCCCACCAGCCAGGCGGCGACTCCCAGCAGCAAGGGCGGCGAGACAACAACAAAGACGTCCGGCCGCCGCAGGAACAACGCTCTCAGCATCGAAGTCGCAATGAACGTGCCCTCGTGCAGAATCCGTTTCAGTCGCGACACCTGCGTCGGCACAAAATGCCAGCAGCGCCGGACGCGCACGCCATTCACCACATCGGTGCGGTAGAGCCGGCCCCGATCCTCCGGGCGTTTCCGCCAGGCCGGGTAATAGGGAAAAGTGGTGACCATCTCAACCTCGTGTCCCTGCTCCACCAGGAATTCGCACAGCGCCACGTTCTGCGGCGCGATGCCGATGAACTCCGGCGCGTAGTTGATTCCCCAGAGAATGACGCGCATCGCCTTCAGTCGTTAGGCGCTGTTTTTGTCCGCGTCAGTTCGTAGGTCTTGGCCACCGAAAGGAATTCATAGAGCGCGTGGAGCCTCGCGAAGTAATAGCCCTCGCGTCCATCGAGAAAACCTTTTTGCCAGACATAAATGTAGAGGAAGCGCAGGAGCGGCCGGAACGGCAGGCGTTGCGAAAACTGTTTAAGCTTCCGGCGCCGCTCGACCTGGCCGCTGCTGATTTGCGCGCCGCTTCCGGGCAGGTGTCGATCCGCCGAAACGCGCGCCTCCCAGTTCGAGTAGCGATTATGTTTCTCGATAAAAACTTCCACCGACGGAAAAGCGTAATGGTCCATCTCGCAACGCAACCGGCCGGTCGCTCCCTGAACGATCACGTGCTCGTGCACTTCGTTATCGCCACTCCGGGAGTCGGCCTCGGTGAGTTTCTCGTAGCGGCCTAACGAATGCCGGAACAGCCGCAGGTTCCAGTTCGGGTAATAGGAATGGCGGAGCCATTTCCCCATGAACATGAAACGCCGGTTGATCCAATACCCGGCGGTCTCGCCGGCTTCCGCGATGGCCTTCGCGAATTCCTGTTCCGCTTCCGGCGGCAGAACTTCATCGGCGTCGAGGATGAAGACCCACTCGTTTCGGAACGACAGGTTCTCCAGCGCCCAGTTCTTTTTCTTCGGCCAGGTTCCGTTGAACTGGAATTGTGCGATTTGCGCCCCGCGCTCCTGTGCGATGCCGACCGAGGTATCAGTGCTCTGCGAATCGACCACGAAAATTTCGTCAGCCCAGCGAATCGAGTCGAGGCAACGCGGCAAATTATCGGCCTCGTTCTTGATCGGGACGATGACCGAGACCGGCACGCGCGCGCTCATCGCGGGCGAATGACTTTGCAGGGATTGCCCGCGGCGAAGACATCCGGCGGCACGTCCTTCGTCACAACCGAGCACGCCCCCACGACGCTCCGCGCACCGATCTCGACGCCCGGCATGACGAAAACGCGGGCTCCGATGAAGGCGTCTTCGCCAATGGTGATTTTCGCGGTGACGAGTTGCAGCGCGGGATGCGAGAAATCGTGGCTGCCCGTGCTCAAGTAGACCTCCTGGGCGATGGTGGCCCGCTCGCCAATTTCGATTTCGCCCAGACTGTAGGCGTTCGCTCGATCGCCAAGACAGGCGCGATCGCGCAGGGTGAGATGCCACGGAATGGCGATGCGCGCGCGCTGGTGCACGAACGGCTTGCCTTCAATCGTAGCGCCGAAAACGTCGAGCCAGAAAAGACGCCAAGGGTTTAACGGCTTCGGCGTCCAGACGCAAAAGACACACCAGCAAAACTCCCAGAGTAAACGCAACGCCTTATCCTGCGCCGACCAGGGCGATTCTTGCGCGAAACTTTGTTCGGGCTTTACCGGGGTTTTCGTCTCCATGCGGAACCAGAACCTAACCAAGCAGAAAGACAGCCATGGATGAACAGGGAATTTTCATGGATTCGCGATCGCGGCCAGGAGGGAATCCGTCGCCTGCTCGATTTCGAACCGACCAGCGAAACATTTTCCTGCGTTCTCCCGCATCGCGGAGCGTTCGCCCGGCGGTGTGGCCAGCCATCGCTGAAGTAAATTCGTGGTGCCTCCGACGTCGTCGTTTTCGACGTAGCCGGCGCCGTCGGCTTCGATTTCGCGCCAGATATTTACCTTGTTCGAAATGAGGACCGGGGTCTCGCAGGCAAGGGCCTCGGCGACCGCGATGCCAAAATTCTCCTGGTGCGACGGCAGGACGAACGCTTCCGCCGCACTCAACGCCCCCCATTTCACATCGCCGGTCAACATGCCGGCGAACGAGACCATGCCTTTGCTGGCCGCTGCCATCTGGTGGAGGTGGCGAAGGTACTCAGGCTGGGCGCAGGGTCCGGCCATCACCAGGTGGATGCGTTCGGAAAAATTCCGGATCTGGCCAAAGGCTTCGATCAACAAGTCGCAGCCTTTTTTTACGTGCAGGCGACCGAGAAAAAGAAAGAACCGTTCTCCGCGCAGATTCGGGAACGCATCGAAGAAAGCTTCTCTCGCGCGGGCCAAATCCAGCGGGGGCGGAGCGGTGCCGAAACTGACGACGACTTCCCGGCAGCGATAGAGGGAGAACGATTCGCGCGCCGAACGACGTTCTTCTTCCGACGTGAAAAACACGGCCTTCGCGTCGCGGAGCACGCGATATTCGGCCCATGGCCAGTAGAGCAGCTTCTTGAAGTGTTTCAGGGGATACGTTCGCTTGAACCACGGATCGAGCATGCCGTGAGGGAAAACAAAATAAGGCGTTGGCCTGCCGGCCACCGCGCGCCAGACACCGAAGCTGTGGTATTGCCAGAGGCCATGCACGATTACCGTGTCGAAGTTGCTCCGTCGACTTTTGATCCATTCGGAAAACCGAGGCGCATATCCGTAACTGCCCCGCCCAGGACCCAGTGCGTGAACCGGCACCGGACAATCGCGAACCCACGAATCGTCCGGAGCATCCAGCGAAACAATTTCCACGGTATGCCCGCGCCGGATCAAAACGGCGGACGTTTGTGTGACCGATTCGATCACGCCCCCACGCGCGGGATTAACTGTGTGAATGGAATGGAGAAATCTCATCCGGACACTTCCGTTTACCGCGCGCCTTCGAGGCGTCGCTCACCAGACGAATCCTTCGGTCCGGGTGAAATACTTCATTTCGGAAGATAATTCCTTTAAAGGCTTCGCGGGAACGCCGGCGTAAAGGCGATAGGCCTCGTCCCATTTTTTGTTCAGGAGCGATTGCGCGCCGAGGATGGAATGATGGGGCAGACTGCTCCCCCCGAGCACGACGGAGTTTGTTCCGGTGAAGCAATATTCGCCGATGTTGATCGGCTCCGCCATCTGCCGTCCCGCGTCGAAATCAATGCTGTGAGTGAGGAGCTGCGAGCGAAAACCGCCGATGGTCGCGAAGGCGCCGATGCGAACCCGCGCTGTGCAATCGAGAAGATGGCGACTGGTAATCGCAGCGTGGGCTTCGACGCTCAGTTCAGGCCGGCGATCCGGCTGGTGAGCGAAGTGCCGGCTTGAGCCGCTGGGAAAACCGGTGATCCAGTTTAGTTGGCCGATCATGGCGTGCGCGCCGAGATGGAGCAAATCGATGTTCTTGCAAAGCGTCAGGTGCCCGATACGCGAACCCTCTTCCATGATGAGGCGTCGGGGCAAAATCCAGGCAAAGCCGATGCGGCTCGAAGGATGAATCGAATACCCGAACTGCTTTTCCAGAAGCGCGCGACGCAGGTCCCACGGCAGCAGCATGGAAAAAAACATGAGCAGTGTCTTCATGCCGCGGTCCCGAGCGATCGATAAAGCTCGATGTATTGGGAAATCATTCGGTCGGTGGAAAAGCGTTGGGCGTTATCGAGCGCCCTCGCGCTCCAGCGCGCCCGTTCTTCCGGATTCGTGAGACGCAAGAGATCGGCCGCAAAGCCGGCCTCGTCCTCGATGGGATGAACCAGCGCAGCCCCGCCGGCAATTTCCGTCATTGGTTCGCGATCGGTGCAAATGACCGGGCACCCGCAGGCATGCGCCTCGGCAATCGGCCAGCCGAATCCCTCGGAGCTGGAAGGGAAAAGAAGCGCGGTCGCGCGATTGTAAAGAGCTTCGAGCAATTCGTTGGAAGCCTCGGGCAGTTCAACGAAGCGGTCGCCGACGCCAAGTTCGCGGCCTAACGAGCGCAAGGGTTCGGTCAGCGGTTCTCCCACGAAAATCAACGCGCCATTCCATTGGTCCTTGCACCGCGCGAAGATTCGCAAGACGCCTTCGCGATTCTTCCGGCGGAGGTTCGAACCAACATGAAGGACAAAGGGAAGCGACGAATCGATCACCTTCGTCGCGGCCAGACGCTGTCGCGCTTCTTCATCGCGCAACTTCCGGTAGGGGTAACTCAAACCCAGCGTGACGGCTTCCAATCTCGGCGTTCCTTCCCGGCGAGTCACCAATCGTTGCGCGTCCGCAAGCGTTGCCTGCGAGTCGCACACGATGAGCGTAGCTTTTTCGAGTCCGGCGACGATCCAGCGCTGGAGCCGTTTGCCGGTGAAAGTGGCCGGGCAATCGGTCGCCTCGCCCAGGGCGCCGCGCACCGCGAGGAGATCGTGGCAGGTCACCACGACGGGCACTTCTCGAATCCAGCCTGCATACATCGCATTGGAATGATCGGGGATGTGAACGATGTGCGGCCGCAGCGCCGTAATTTTTTTCCGGAGCCGTAGCCGAAAGAGAATGAATTTGTCGATATACGCCAGCCACTTCCCCACGAAGCGGCCGGCCCAACGAATTTTCCCTAGGGATGGCTTTGGCTGGATTAGCTGCGCCGGCACGCCCGCCGCCGCCAGGCCCTCGAGCATCATCGTGGCGAACCGCTGCATGCTTTGCTGCCGATCGAGCGAGTAGTTACCAATCAGGAGAATCATCGGAGTCGCGAGGCGCAGGCGCAGGCGCGGCCGAAGAATGGTGCAGCTGTTCGGCGTAGCGCGAACGCCGGGCGATTTGAGGACGCGACGACAGGGCCGGCTCCAACCGTTCTATTTCCGAAGCCACTTTTCCTTTATTGGCGGAAGCGAGAATAAGCCCGCAGATAAAAACGGCGAAGCCGAGACTTGTCGGTTGCCCAAATTGACCGTTCAGCAGCGCGAGGAAGCCGGCGCCGTACAAAAGGATGGTGAGAATTTCACCGCGCATCAGCTGCCTCAAACTCAGCATGCCCAAACTGAAGACCAGGGCGGTGCGCCAGAACAGATAAGCCATACCCAGGATCGGGCCGCTCTCGAGAACGACGCGCCCCCATTCGCCCTCGGTCAAAAGAAAGACGGCGCGACCGGTGAGAAATTTCGCCCCGCCGTTGGTCCCGATGCCGAGACCGTAGCCGCCGATGGGCGCGTTCGGGATAAACTTGAACGCCTCGATAAATCCGCTGAACCCGCGCGCGATCAACCCGCCGGCGATGGTGGTTTCCTCCGCCTCAGCCGTGGTGGTAAAGCGGTCTGACAGAACTTTCATGCCTTCCTTGAAGACGGGCACGCGGGTCACCAAAAAGAGAACCGCCACGATAATCAGGAGATTGCGGCCAAATTGGTTCAGGGCGGACGGCCTAACGACAATTACTACGAGCAGGGTGGCGATCACCAGCACCACCGACAGCAGGACCGAACGGCTGCCCGAAACCCCGATCGCTACCATCAGCGCAAAACCCGCGCTGAAGAGAACCCAGTTGCGATACACACCGCGTGTCAAACCGCCGTAGACCAGATAAACGGTTGAAAGCGCCGCGCAAAAAACGACGCCCGAGACAAACGAAAAAGTGCCGGGCGGACGGATCTTGTCAACAGCCGAAGCGATCTGGAGCGTTTCGCCCAGCCCGGCGGTGCGATTGATAAAAGCGTCGGGGGCGGCGTTGAACTGAATGGCCAATAAGAGAGACATCGGAAGCGAGCCAATCAAGACCCATTTGCCCAGTTTCAAAAGATCGTCTTGATCCCAGACTTTTCCGATGACGAAGATCAATGGCAGATGCAAGAAGTTGGATCGAAAGCCAAAACCCGTCACCAGGATGAGCGATTTGAGAGGCAGGTAAGGCTCCAGGACAACCAGCGAGACCAACCAGGAGATTAGGGCGATAATGCCGAGCGCGAGCATGTAGCCGTTGCGCGGAAAGACGCGCGCTTTGATCGCCAGAAGATAAATCGCGATCGCCACCGGATCGCGGACCACCAGAAGGATGTCGGAGTATTGCGGCAGGATCCATTTGCGCAGCGTTCCTTCGAAGATGAGGAGGATGAAATAGGTCCAGATAAGCCCGCGAACCCATTTGAGGGCTTTTGCCTTGTTGGGATCAATGGGAATAGCCGGCTGGTTGGGCGCCAAGGGTTTGAGCCTGATGACTTCTTGCATCGAACGTTCCTAGGAAACCACTTCCCGTGCCAGCCGGAGGAGGCTGCGCCGGTAGCTTTCCCAGCTGTGGGCCTGCGCCTTGCGACGCGCCGCCTGTTTCAGTTCGTGAAGCAGCGCCGGATCCTGCGCGAGCAATTCCAGCTTCTCCGCTATCGCCTCAGCGGAGCGGATGGGAACGATGAAGCCGTCCACGCCATTGTCAATCAAGTCGGGCGCGGCGGTGTGGGGCGTGGCGATCACTGCCAGACCCTGCGCCATGGCTTCGCTAATAACCAGCCCAAAGCCCTCGTGCAAGGAAGGCAACACGAGCACGTCGTGCCGCGCCATTTCTCGCAGAAGGTCATCGTAAGGGAGGGAAGGAATCCAACGATGCTTGTCGAGCAGCGCCGGAGCGGGAACGACTGGGCTGAGGCGTTTGCCGATGAGGGTGAGTCCAATTTGCCGCTCCAATTTTGCTACGGCCTGTAACAAATAATGCAGGCCTTTGGCCTGACTCAGGGCGCCGACAAATAGAACGGCCAATTTGCCGGCGCGCCTTTCGCTGACGGCATAACTGACGGAAGGCGCGCCGTAGGGCACGACCTGCACGAATGCCTCCAGCCCCGGCGCTTGTTTAAGACTGTCTTTCGAAAAGGTGCTGGGCACGATCACAACATCGGCCAACGCCAGCTCGGCATCTTTGCGGGCGAGTTTTTCTTCGCTGTCCTGGAGCGCGCCGAGAGTCGGTTTCCACTCCGGATGCAACTCTGCCTCCTCTCGCTGATATCGTCGTACTTCGCGCCAGTAGACGATCGGATGCTCGTAGATGCATTTGAGGCCGCGACCCTTGGCGACACGAAATGATTCGAGCGCACCGTTATCGTACGCGTAAACCGCTTTGATCTCACC